>JAZRTU010000065.1:0-1840 GCA_045652185.1 Eubacteriales bacterium
GAGGCTTAAATCATATGCATCAAAACCTGCCTCCTTCAGAAGGCGGAGCGAGCCTATAACGCCGTGCTTGCCTGCTATATATCCTGTTGATGTTGATAAAATCATAACTCTCATCCTTTTCACAAATTAAGTGTTATCTATAAAATTATATACTGTATCACCGCTTTTTTCAACACCTAAAAACGTTTTTTCGAAAGTTTTTCACTTGTAATGCCTTTTGCGCTGTGCTATAATCTTCCCGAGGTGATTACAATGGCAAAAGATATAAGCAGAATTGATGAAAATCTCGCAGTTGCGGGTGCTATCGATGCTCCGGACTGTGTTTTCCATGACGTAAGAAAAGCTCCGTTTGAGATATACGGGCTTTATAAACCGACGGAAGGCTCTTCCTTCCGCAGAATCCCGAAAGAGGTTGCCGAGGCGACGAGCGAAGGCGTTTTCCGCCTTCACACGAACACCGCGGGCGGAAGAGTCCGCTTCGCGACTGATTCCGAATACGTGGCGATAAAATGCACGATGCCCGCCATAACTCATTTTTCGCATATGCCTCTCACGGGCGTTGCGGGTTTTGATATTTACGTTTCGGAAAACGGCGATGACGTTTATACAAAAACGTTCGTTCCGCCGTATGATATGACGAACGGATACGTTTCAATATATCATTTCAACGAGCGCAAGAAAAGAGAAATCACGATAAACTTCCCTCTCTACAACAGCGTTGACAGCTTGTATATCGGCCTTGAACCCGACGCAAGCCTTTCCGAAGGCAGAAAATACAAATACGAAAAACCCGTTGTTTACTACGGCTCTTCAATCACACAGGGCGGATGCGCTTCACGTCCCGGAAACAGCTATGAAGCTTTCATCTCGCAGAAGCTTGACTGTAACCACATTAACCTCGGCTTTTCCGGAAACGCAAAGGGCGAAGATTCAATAATGGAATACATCGCGGGTCTTGATATGAGTGCGTTCGTGTACGACTATGACTACAACACGCCGAGCGTTGAGCATCTTAAAGCCACACACGAAAAGGGCTTTCTCACAATACGCGAAAAGAACCCGAATCTTCCCGTTATCTTCGTAAGCGCACCGAACGATAATTTACACTCAACCGACCCGAACATTAAGCTCCGTAACACTTATACGCTTCGTCGCAACATAATTTTCAACACGTACATGAACGCTGTGGAGCGCGGTGATAAAAACGTTTATTTCGTAGACGGTACGTCTCTTTATGATGGGGAGTTTCCACACTCCTGCACGGTTGACGGATGCCACCCGAATGACCTCGGCTTTTTCAGAATGGCGACTTCAATCGGAAGAGTTGTCCGCATCGTTCTTGCAAATTCCGAAAAGTAAATACAAAAAATCTCCGTTTTCGAAAAACGGAGATTTTTGTTATTAATAGGTATATTTTTCTTTTTCTTCCTTGACTTTTACTTCGCGTATGGTATAATTCTCATTGTTAGGCGAATTCCTTGCCCTGCGGTATAATATCGTTTGGCAAGCACCTCTGTCTAAAGCAGAGGAAATTTTTTTGAAAGGAGCCTGAACACTATGAAAAAACTCAACGTTGCCGTTATCGGATACGGCAGAAGCGGATGCGACATCCACTCCAAATTCTTTAAATCCGAAAACAATGACATCGTAAACGTTGTCGCTGTAGTCGAGCTCGATCCCGCTCGCGAAGCAGTTGCAAAGGCAGACTTTGGTTGCGATACATACAGCGACTACAAAGAGCTTTTTGCCCGCAACGACATTGACCTCGTTGTAAACGCTTCCTACTCCGACATGCACTACCCTGTCACACTCGACCTTCTCAATCATGGCTTTAACGTAC
>JAZRTU010000066.1:0-7023 GCA_045652185.1 Eubacteriales bacterium
CTATATAAAAAGGACTACCCGAAAAAGAGTTTTGTTTTCTCTTCTTCGGGTAGTTTTGTCTTATGCTGTTACAAGCAGGAAATTTGTGTGCCAAATTCCAATTAAATTAAAGATAACTGTCCTTAGCAACCCTGCTCATAAGCGATGCTTTTTGAAAAATAAAAATATATTCTTGCAATTCGGGGGAAAATATTGTAGAATAGAAATATAAATGATTAAAGGAACGGTCGTTATGAAAATTAAAACAAAATCGCTCCCGTTTGAAAAGGTTATGAGCCTTCCACGTCCAAAACATCGCCCACCGATGAAGCCGAGCAGACTTTTACAGACTGTCGTTCGCGTTATCGCTATTCCCGAGCTTTTCAAAACTCGGTTTTCGTTTACAACTGAACGGCTCGACGAGGCGGGTGACGGTCCGAAACTGATACTTATGAACCACTCGAGTTTTCTCGACCTGAAGATCGCGTTTCGAATTCTTTATCCGAAGCGTTTTGCGATCGTTTCAACGATGGACTCGTTCGTTGGGAAGGCTTGGTTGATGAGGTGGCTCGGTTGTATTCCTACCCACAAATTCGTCAACGATGTTACGCTTATTAATGATATACACCATTCTTTACACAAAAACAAAGTGAATGTGCTTATGTACCCCGAAGCGGGATACAGCTTCGACGGACGCGCAACTGCGCTTCCGCAATCGTTTGGACTTCTTTTGAAGCATCTTGACGTGTCGGTCATCGGTATTACTACATTCGGCGCGTTCGCATACGATCCGCTATATAATGAGCTTCAAACACGCAAGGTCAAGGTGTCTGCACACGCAAAATGCCTGATCACGCGTGACGAGATTCGTGAAAAATCGGTCGCTGAGCTTGATGAGTTAGTCGGTGAGCTTTTCGGATTCGACAATTTTGCTTGGCAAAAGGAAAACGAAATTAAAATTACCGAAAATTTTCGTGCTGACGGACTTAACCGTATTCTTTATAAATGTATTGACTGCGGCGTTGAAGGCGAGATGATCGGAAAAGGCACAACACTACGTTGCGAGAAATGCGGAAGTGAATATGAGCTGAGTGAGGACGGAACGCTTGTCGGCAAGGATGTGACGAGAAGTGTTACCGAATGGTATGACTATCAGCGTGAATGCGTTCGCGACGAGATAGAGCGCGGTGAATACAAGCTTGAAACGGACGTTGAAGTTGCGATGCTCGTTAACTACAAGGCGTTATACAAGATCGGCAGCGGTCATCTTAGCCACGATATCAGCGGATTCAAGCTCACGGGTGGCGAAGGAAAGCTCGATTATAAATATCCTTCAATGGCTTCTCATAGCCTTAACTCCGATTTCTTTTGGTATGAGCTCGGCGACGTTATCGGGATCGGAAACAGAAGTGAGCTTTATTATTGTTTCCCGAAGGACAAGGACGTTGTGACAAAAGCGCGTCTCGCCGCTGAGGAGATATACAAAAAGAAACGCAGAAGGACACCGAAAAAGAAAGAACAATAATATTAATTCCCCGACGTTCACTCGAACAGTCGGGGAATTTTTCATTATATTATCATTATCATAAAAGCTTCGATCTGAATTTTGTCGAATCGATCGCGATCGCCATCGCCACATACAACACCGAACTAGCTGTTGATTGTGTGAGTGATGCAAGTATCCCACTAAGCGGAGCGATAAAGTTTCCGTAGACAACAGCTTCATAAAGATAATATCCGCCTGCGCATATTATTGCCGCAGGGATGAGTGCCAAAAGGTTTCGAACGTTTATTATCTTTTCTTTTTTGCTTGTGAACAGCAACGCCGTTGCCGCTTTAATGATTATTGAACCCGGTGCCCATATTGCATAACCGGTCAAACAATCGGCGAGCATTGCTCCGCCTGCGCCAACTGCGACCGCATATGGAGTCGGTAACAAGCACGCGGCAAGATAGATCAGACTATCACCGACGTGGATATATCCATTAGTAGTCGGGATATGCAAATAAGCAGTAACAGCAAAAACGAGCGCGGTGAACACACCCGCAATACTCACAAGCTTTATTTTATCCATTTTCATATTTATCACTCTCCGTTTATTGTGTAAGATCATATGTGGTGAATATTAACAGAGTTTTCACCTGACTGTGTCGATATAAGAAAAATATCAATCTCTCGTTACGTTTTTTATCCATTTATTGCCGCGAAGTCTGGTGAAAGCGACGAGCCATTTGAAGCACTGGTCAAAGCGAGTGCAAAGATATACGAGAGGGAGTGTAAACAACGGCGCCCAAGCATTGAGATAGCCTACAGCAACAAGTACGGTCAGCGGTATAACAACGAGCCAGCCGCAGACCATATCCACCTTAAAGACAAATCTGCTGTCGCCTGCGCCGCGATTGATTCCCGTGAAGCAAGCCATATGGTAGCTCGTTCCGATAAGCGTGAACGCACCGATGCCGAGCAACTGCATCGCAAGTGATCTTGTTTCCTCGGATATCTCAGTATAGAGCGACACGGGAAACGCTCGAAGAAAGAATATTCCGAGTCCCATTATAACACCGACGGTCGCGAAAATTATCTCTATCGACCTTGAATATTCTCTCGTTTTAGCATAATCGTTTGTGCCGACCGTTTTCCCGATGATAACGCAAGCGCCTGCCGCAAGTCCGTTCGCGAATATTAGTCCGAGCTGCATTACAACGTCGGTTATCGACACTGCCGCCATCATTTCAAGTCCAAGACGACCTATTACGACTGCTTTTACAACGCCGACAAGTCCCCATTGTACGTCGCCTATCACGACGGGAACACCATATTTGAAAAAGTCCTTCCACATCACGTTTTCGGCAAAGAAAAGGTCCTTCGGTTTTACGTTTATCTTCTTTTGAACCTTGAAGAAGAATATCATTACTATTATCAGTTCGATAGCTCTTGCGATAACCGTTGCCAAAGCTGCGCCCTCGACACCCATTGCCGGGAGTCCGAGCTTTCCGAAAATCAAAACGTAGTTTCCGCCGAGGTTGGTGAAGAACGACACGATCGAGATAACAAACGTTATTTTTACGATCTCAACGCAACGAAGCATTGCGATAAAAGTGTCGGAGATTGCAAAAAAGATATATGAGAAGCACGCTATTTTAATATAATCGGTTGCTTCTGAGAGAATATCGTTGTTGTTGGAGAAGAATTTTACAACGAGCGACGGACAGAAAAACACGAATACTGTTACAACACCTGCAAGAATGAGCGTAGTGACAAAAGTCATCGAGAATATCTGTTTTATTCTTCCCGTATCCTTTTTCCCCCAATATTGCGAGATAAGGAGCGCCGCTCCGCCCGAGATACCGCGCACGAAGAAAGTGAAGAACACGGTGACTTGATTTGCTTGTGATACAGCGGACAGAGAAATGTCGCCGAGAGAGCCTACCATCACGTTGTCGAGCATTACAACTGCGAGTGAGATCAACTGTTGAAGCGCAACGGGAAGCGCGATTATGAGAAGTGTTTTATAGAAGCTTTTATCTTTCGTTAGGATTTTCATTTTAATCTCCGATCTCACTCATCCATTTTCCACGTTTCCAATGGACGAGAAACATAAAGAACAACACTATATTATGGAATATCATACACGCCCATGCGGAAACGAGTCCAAGCGAGAAAAACGTTGTGCAAATAAAAGTTCCGACTATTCTGATACCCCACATCCCGATGACGTTGAACACAAACGGGGTTACCGTTTTTCCGACACCTTGCATTATACCTTCGATAACTATTGCGACACCGAAGATGGGTTCCGATAATGCAACCATACGAAGCACTGTCGTTCCGAGCCTTATTACTTCGGCATCATCGGTGAATAAACGCATCATTTCGGGCGCAAACACGAAAAGAAGTCCGCCTGTCACAACCATCATCAAGACCTCGACGATTATTATCATCGTTGTCAGCTCGTTCATTCGCTTTCGGTCACGTGCGCCTAAGGCATTGCCGGCAAGCGTTGCCGCCGCGCTCTGCATTCCGTAGCCGGGAATATAGAACGCGCTTTCAACGGTGTTAGCGATAGTATGCGCCGCCGTTGCGACGTCGCCGAGTGAGTTTATCATCGATGCGAACACAACGTAGCCAAGCGAAGTCGTGAAACGCTGGAACATATTTGGGATAGCGACCTTCATACAAGGACGCAAAACATCGGGGTTGGGCTTTAGCGAATAGCCCTTTGGCGATACTGTCGGGTGGCGGAAGACGGCAATGGTTATCAGGATGCCGCCGATAGTAAATGCGATCGCACTTGCGAGCGCCGCGCCGATAACGCCAAGGCCTGCACCGATAATTTTAAATTCAAACCCGAATACGTTGATCATTCGAGTTTCGTATATCAAAAAGAAATTCAATAATATATTTATTATATTTACGATAACTCCGCATATCATCGGCGTTTTTGTGTCTCCCGCGCCGCGAAGCACCGTTCCAAAGATTATACTTGCCGCGCGCGGAAGCATTGGCGCATAAAATATCAAGAAATATTTCGAGGCGGTATCTCTTATCGACTCATCGACCTGCATCCAAACGGGTACGAGTCCCGAAAGGGAAGTGGTCAATATCGTGAACACGATACCCGTTACGATAACGGCGAGAACCGATTGGGCAGAGGCGCGTTTTGCGCTCTCCTTGTCACCTGCGCCGAAAGATCGCGCGATATATGACAAAAATCCGATGCCTATTGCTGATACTGAGCTTCCAACGAGCCAAGTGACAGTACTCGTCGATCCAACTGCCGCCGTTGCAAGTGTTCCGAGAGAGCCGACCATTGCGGTATCGATATACTGCACCGCAGTTTGCATAAACTCCTCGAGCATCGTCGGCCAAGCGAGTGCAAAGATGACAGGTATCATCGCATATTTACTTTTCTTTTCCGACATCTTTCCACCTCAATTTGAAAAATTATTAAAATCCTGCTTTTTCCGAAAGCTCGTTTATATTAATATCTTTCAAAGAATCGATATTTTCAGGCGAGCATGTTCCAAGTCTGTATAGCGCTTGGTAGATACCACCGTCGAGTTTCATCAATTCTTCGTGCGTTCCCTCCTCGGCGATATGTCCGTCGGAGATAACTGCAATTTTGTCTGCACCGCGCACCGTCGAAAGTCTGTGTGCGACGACGATCGTCGTTCTGCCACGGCAAAGCTCGTCGAGTGAACGTTGAATAAGTATTTCAGTTGTGTTATCAAGTGCGCTCGTCGCCTCGTCGAGAATGAGTATCGCGGGGTTCTTCAAGAACACGCGAGCGATGCTGAGACGTTGTTTTTGACCGCCCGAAAGCTTCACTCCGCGCTCACCGATCTGGGTATCATATCCTTTTTCGAGTGTTTCTACCCAATCGTGAATGTTTGCGCGTTTTGCCGCCTCGATGACCTCTTCGTCAGTCGCATCAAGTCGACCATAGAGGATATTTTCTTTTATAGAGCCGTTGAACAGGAACACATCCTGTTGAACGATACCGATATTTTTACGAAGCGAATCCATCGTTAAGCTGTTGATGCTTTTGCCGTCGATCGTGATATCCCCGCCCGTGAGCTTGTAGAATCTCGGAATTAGGTGGCACATCGTCGTTTTTCCTCCTCCCGACGGTCCGACAAGCGCAAGCTTTTGCCCTTTTTTGACGGAGAGCGAGACACCATGAAGCACCTCTGAGCTTTCGTCATAGGAGAATTCTGCGCCGACGAAATCGATATTTCCTTCGACGTCGGTGAGCTCTTCTGCGTTCGGCATATCGGTTTCGGGTTCTTGATCCATTATCTCCAAGAAACGTTCAAATCCCGTTACACCGTTTTGGTATTGCTCCATAAAGCCGATGAGTGTATTAATAGGTGAGATAAAGAGATTGATAGAAACGAAGAACGCGGAATAATCCTCGATACCGATTCGTCCGGCGTTGATGAAAAGTCCGCCTGCGATAAGTATTATTACGTTGAATATATCAGTGATAAACGATGTTCCCGCATGGAATTTACCCATCGCATCATATGCTTTTTTACAAGCGGTCACGAACGCATTGTTTCCTTTTTCGAATTTTTCGGTCTCTTTTTCGGAGTTTGTGTATGCCTTCGTCACGCGTATTCCCGAGATGCTGCTCTCAAGCGAGGCGTTGATCTCGGCGTTGCTCGTCCTTCTTTCAGTGAACGCTTCGCGCATCTTTTTTCTGAAATACGCGGCAACGATTATGAGTATCGGAACGCAAACGAAGATTATGAGCGTCAGCGCCCAATCGAGTGACCAAAGGTAGATAAACGCGCAAATGAAAGTCGCAACGCTGACGAGCAAGTTTTCGGGACCGTGGTGTGCAAGCTCGCTTATTTCAAAGAGGTCGCTCGTCATACGAGTCATGATTTTACCGGTTTCGTTGCTGTCGTAGAATGAAAACGGAAGCTTTTGTATTTGAGCGAACAGATCGCGGCGCATTTGTGCTTGCATACGCACGCCAATGATATGTCCGTAATATTGGACGAAATAACGCAAAAAGAGACGTACGATATAAAGTGCGAGCACCAATGTGCTTGCATATATTATCTTTTGAGCCGTTTGGTTTCCGTTGAGAAAATCCTCGAGCATCGAGCGAGTCAAAATCGGATAGACCATTCCGAGAAGCGCGATTATTATCGAGGCGATCATATCGAGCGCAAACATCTTTTTGTGCGGTTTGTAGTATACGATAAATTTTTTTAGCATTTTCATTTCCGCCTTTTGCCACATTTTTGTTCAATATACAGTATATCACAAAATAGTGTTTTTTTCAACTTTTATTTTTTTCATCCGCCTAAAAACATCTTGTGAATGGCGCGGGTTTATGGTAATATTAAAAAAAGAAAAAAATTTTTAAAATTTATGCAATAAAAAGGAAAGGTGGTGCATTAATAGGGTGAAAGGACAAAAGAAGCCTATGGACAATGTACTCATACACAATCATTTATTCACCGCAAAGTCGACGGCGGACGAAGGCTTGATAGAAAAAATTGCCGCGGGAGATATGCAGGCGTTACACG
>JAZRTU010000067.1:0-3605 GCA_045652185.1 Eubacteriales bacterium
AAATCATCGAAGATATTATAAAAATTATACTTTGTTGCTTGTATTTCCCCTGCGGTTTTTTATATCTCCTGCGGTTTAGGAAAAACCTTCTTATAGAAGTATTTCCTAAAAATCCTCTCGGCGACTTTCTAATATTTTTTCGATGTGGGATTCAAAGAAGCACATAAAAAGAACTCCCGAAAAATATCGGGAGTCCCACATCGAAAAAATCATTAAAAAATCTTTGAAAAGATTCTTAAGAAAAACTTTCTATAGAAAGTTTGTCTTAAGCCGTCGGAGACATATAAGAATCCTTCGGGGGATATCAAGCTTCGACGCCGAAGACTTCGAGCTCGGCGATACTGATAAAGTGAGCAGTTCCGCCCGCCATACCGATGAGTCGAACGCCCATACATTCGGTCTTTTCGATGCTGAACGTATAAGTTTCAAACGATAATCCGAACTGCGCTTGTGTTGTTCCGTTCGGGTATTCGGGAGAAACTTCAGCCTCAATATCCTTCCATTCGGCAACGTCGCCGTCAGCAACAAGCACTTGGAGCTTCAACGATCCGTTTTCGAAGAATCCGCCGTCGCCAAAATTCATTCCCTCGGTGAATACTACCTTATTGATCTCATATGCTGCGGTGAAGATATAACCGAAGTATTCTTCGTGAGGTGTCGCGTTGTTCATATACGTGTCGTATTGATCGCCCGTGTTGTAAGCACCAACGTTCGGCTTTTTACCATCACGGAAAGTCTCAAGACTCTTGTTACCCGTTCCGATAGGTGCGGTAACAGAGCACATCGGGTAGCCCACAGATGCGAGATTGCGATATTCACCTGCATTTTCAACGCTTCCGATGTCAAAATCTGCTGTTGTCGTTACTGTTGCGCTAACTGTTGCAGAGTTGCCATTGTTGTTCGTTACTGTAAGCGTGATAGTGTATGTTCCCGCTTTTTCATATTTGTAGGATGCGATAGAATCATAGATCACTTTTCCGTCGCCCATATCAAATTTGACACTCTTTATTCCGGAGTTGTCGACCGCATTGAGTGTTAGTTTAACACTGGAGTCAGCCTCAACCGATGCGCTGAACTCAACGGAAGGCATATCGGGCCATTGCTCGTGAGGAACGGGTGTTAACTCCGTCACACCGATAGCATAGCCGCTGTCTGTTGCGGTAGCATAAGTTTTAATGCTGTCGCCCATAAGCTTCACACAAGCGTCAACCGTTTCTTTGAAGGTGAGATTTGTGTTGAGGAATTTCGTTGTTGTTTCGTCAAGACCTTTGACACATTTTTCGGGGAGTGCGCTATAGCCATAGTATGCGCCGAGTATTCCGCCGATGCTCGATGGGTTGCAGTCGCTATCTTGACCACATTGCATCGAGATGACCATCGAGTTGATGAAATCACCCTCACCATAGAGCAATCCGATAAGAATATATGCGGAGTTGAGCTTCGCATCGATGTTCGCCGCGCCGTGACAGTACCACGGGCATCTGTCATCATTGCCCCATTTGTCTTGGATTATTTGCCAAGTTTCTTTCCAAGTTTTTCCGCTTTCGTGTGCAGAAATAACGTCATCAAGAACAGCTTTAAATTTTGTGTCTGCGGGGATAGCATCGTATCCCGCTTTGATTATTTCATCAACAGATTCAGCCGTGTATGCAGCCGCGTTCATCGCAGAAACGAAAACACCACCATAAACACCGTCGCCGTAGTTTGTGATATGTCCGAGCTCAAACGCACGTGCAGCGGAAGCGTTCGGATTACCGGGATACATTTGACCAACGAAATCGGCGTTGATCTGCCAGTCGATATCATCACAATGAAGATTATATTTATAGCTTCCCGATTCGGGCGCTTCGATTCCTTTTTGGAGATTTTCACGACCTATTTTGTTAGCGTGGTCGAGCCCGTATGTCGAGTTTTTGAAAGCATCCGCCATTTGCTTTAACGTGCTGTTATAACCTGTTTTCAACATCTGCTCGATGTAGGTGATCTCAACGTAGAGATCGTCTTGTGTGAACGCGTCGTTGATGTTAAGCGTAGAGAAATCTTCAACTTGGTCGTCGGGCATAGTCGTTCCTTGATACCAGAACTCCTGTTTTGCACCGAGCACTACGCCCGCCATTTGTCCTGCCCATGCGCCTTTTATCTTGTCGGCGAGCTCATCGTTCGTCACGTTTACTGTTTTTAACGTTTCAGGGGTCGAAACTACATCACTTACTGCATTTGACACCTCGCCGCTTGGTGTACAAGCCGCCAAAACGAGTATCAAAAGCATTAACAAAGCAATTAATTTTGTTTTCATTAGTATTACCTCCGTTTTGTATTTGTATAATGGTTTTATTATAACTGATGAAAAAAATGTTGTCAATATGTAAACAAAAAGTGATGGATAATCCATCACTTTTATGTGAACACTCAAGAATCGTCACACTCTCAAAATCGGGTATTTCTCGGTTTTCTCGAACCCTGCTTTTTTGATATGCTCGGAAGCAAGGTCGAACGCGAAGCAGATCGCGTTTTCGTTGTGGCAATCGCCCGAAAGGATAATCCTTCCGCCGTTTTTTCGTATATATTCCAAAAACGGAACTGACGGATATGGCTCGGTTCGATATCCGCGCGATATAGCACCGGTGTTCACCTCAAAGATCACGTTCTTTTCGAGAAGCTTGTCTATCGCGCGATACCCCGCCGAAAGATATCGCTCGTCTGTCGTATCAAACAAGCAATCCCCCTCGTTGAATTTCGTCACAAGGTCGAAATGCCCGACGATAACGCCGTCAAGTCTGTCAGCGCACTTACCGACAAGCTCGAAATAGTCGCTCGTATATGCATAATAGTCACCGCTATAATATTTTTCAACGTCGGCGACAGTTTGGTTTTTTGAAAGGTCGATCGGAAGCATCGCGCCGTCTTTTTTTATATAATGAACGGATGAGATAATATAATCGAAATTTTGCGACGGCATGGGCGAGAACACATCGAGCTCAAGCCCGACGAGAACTTTTAGCCGTTCCTCATACTCTTTTTTGAGCGCCGTTGCCTCGGAAAAATAGCGTTCGAGCTTTTCTTCGGCGATGCACCATTCGCAATCGTCACTCATCGGAGAGTGTCCCGAAAATCCGAACGCATAGAGCCCTTTTCTATATGCGGACTCCACCATCTCGCGAAGCGTATTCTTTCCGTCGCACCACGTTGAATGTGTATGAAAATCGGAAAGAGCGGTCATTTCGTCATTTTCTCCTGCTTTACCTTGTGATCAATAACGTGACGAGATGCAAGTTCGTTTTTGATATCGTCAACGGTGATTCCCATCTCTACCATTAAAACCATCACATGATATGCAAGGTCTGCTATCTCATATATGGTTTCTGCTTTATCGCCTGCTTTACCGCCGATGATTACCTCGGTACATTCCTCGCCGACCTTTTTGAGTATCTTATCGAGCCCTTTTTGGAAAAGGTAGGTCGTATATGAGCCTTCGGGAAGTAATTCTTTTCTTCCGACGAGAAGTGAATAAAGCGACTCAAGCGAAAACTCCTCGATATAATCGTCCTCAAACACAATATCGTTGAAGCAGGAATCAGTACCCATAAGTCGGAGGCCAAGCGGTC
>JAZRTU010000068.1:0-17520 GCA_045652185.1 Eubacteriales bacterium
TCTTCTTTAAAGAAATCAGCATCGATCGGGGTACGGTGTGAATATATTGCTTTTTGAGCCGTACTTTCTTTGGGTGTTTTTCCAAGGGGAAAGTATGGTTTTTTTGTTATTAGGAGGGATAAAATGAAAAAATATTTAGCATTAATATTTGTCGTTCTTTTGCTTTTTCTAACTGTTTCACCGACGTTTGCGTTGAGCATAGATCATTTGAACGTTGAAGTTACTGAATCGGAGAAAGAGGAAATAATTGAATTTTTGAAAAAATATAATGAGTTGATCTTGCTCGGTTATATGTGTGAGGGCTCTTTTGATTATGATGATTCGGTAATGTACGGCACCTCAGAGGAGATCAATATTGAAAGCGATATGTTTCCCGATAACGTTAACGAGTATATTTCAAAAAGATACGAGCAGTATTCAAATGTCGGATATCTTGTCACCGATGAGCGTTTCAATAGTTATGAAGAGCTTTATGACTTAGTATATGAGGTTTTTCTTGAACGGTATTCATATACTCGTTTTCACGAAAAATGTATGGACGTCTATTATGAGTTTTTCGGAAACGATCCGCTATTTCTGGATTGGGTTTTTGACAACTATGGAGATTCGAATTATTCTGCGGTACTCGCCCCATCTTTTAAGGTAGATAACGATGGAAATATGTATACGGCGAAGCCGATAAACGATTATGCAACCTTGTACTACAGATATATTGATATAGAGTCCGTAGAGATCGGCGCTGATCATAATTTTTATTATATTTTTGCAAGAGGCTCATCGGAATTCAAAAACGGAAAGGTGAGCGAACCCGATTCCGATGTCAGAATGATGATCACAAAAAAGAGTTCTGCCCCCGAAAGTCCGGAACCTTACAAAATGTTTACGATTCAATCTATATATGCCAAGCGAGATCACATCCAAAGTCAAGATATCAGCAAATTTACAGAAGAAGAAATGGTAAACTATTGTATCGAAAGATATGATACTATAAATACCGAACTTCTTAAAGTTGACAGAGGAAGGATTTACAAATT
This sequence comes from Eubacteriales bacterium, assembly GCA_045652185.1. Lineage (GTDB taxonomy): Bacteria > Bacillota > Clostridia > Oscillospirales > CAG-382 > UMGS1307. The sequence goes on from JAZRTU010000068.1 coordinate 1,035, forward strand.
AGATAATCTTAATACACGCATACTTGGGGAAAATAATAATTATTATAAAATTGAGAGCGATATTTTCCGTTCGATCGTTGATGTGTATGATTGGTTGAAGAGTTTGAAAGAAAACACAACGGAGTTTTATAATCTCTATCTTACAGGTGGATATTTTGAGTTGAGGAATGAAAGCGGGATCGGAACAGATGAATGGGCTATCCATTTCCCGTACCTTGCTGATACGGAATACGGTCTGTTTCTTTCCGAAACGGCGTTGGAGCAAGGATTTCTCGAACTTCCGCTGAGTGATGAGATAAAGGAAACTCCGAAAATGTCAAAAAAATCCTATTTCACTTTTTCGTTGAGCAGCGGTAAGTATTATGGAGATTATTATTTTGATCTATTTTCCGCTAAAGAAACAGGGAGAATAAATAATCTTCAATTTATCGCACATACTCATTCGGAAGTATTATCTGACGCCTACTTCGATTGGTCGGCAGACACTTGGTTGAGATATAAGATCAGGTCTAACGATGGAGATGACTATACCTATGATAACTATCGTTATGACCGTGACCAAGAAAAATGGGTGCCCACCTTGCTTGAGAGCGAAAAGCCGTATGAAATATGTTTATATTTACAACATGAAAACGTTAACGCTAAATTTTTTGGTTTTAATTTATTTGAATACGGCATCTATGATACCAAATACATTTTGCCGAGCTCGATCGAATAATCTGCTCTGACGGTGTTATTGAGTTGTAATTACAAAAAATACAAATAGAAAAGTGTGCCAAAGGTGATCCTTTGGCACACTTTTTTCGATCTATTTCATCTCGCTGATGGTGACGTTTTCGGGCGAGAGCGATGCTTCGAGAACGACTATCTCGAGAATTTGAGCTACCTCGTTGGCGAGCAGTCCGTCGGTCTTCACGATGACCGTGCATTTTCCTTCGGAAAGGACCGCCATACAGTCGTCGATGCCTTTCGCCTTGATGAGCGACTCGATGGTGCTCTCAACACTCATCTCCTTAACTATCGCGGCGATGTCGGAGAGCGCTTGGTCCTTTGTATCCGGTAAAACGTCAGGGTTGGCTGCTACTTGTTCGAGAACTGCGAGCGCTTCCTCGCGAACTTGCTTTCTGTCCAACACAGCATTTTGAAAGTAGTCGGTTTCTTCGTCAAGCGGCTCTTTGTTCGCGTTGACGTCAACGAGCACCGATTGACCGAGGTATTTCGGAGTGCTTTCGTTTCCGAGTGTATCGGTGTCTTCAGCGCTTACGAGAGCAACGGAAACGGTGATAACGATTATCAGCAAAAAGCTTCCGAGAATGACTCCTCCTTTTTCGCGGAAGAATTTTCCCGCTTCGTTGGAGGATATTTTTTCCTTTAACTCAGAGAGTTTTTCTTTTAATTTGGTTTTGATGTCCATATCTGATTTCCTTTCGATTAATAAACTGCTTAGTGATATATATCTATGCTCAACGTGTTATAAATATTCTGCTTTCGTCGATATCAAGCAAGACGGACAACATGTTTTTTATCATCAAAAGCACGCCTTCATTTTTTGAATCAACGACAACCGCGACGCCCGACAGCTTCGGTAGATATTCTTCAATAATTATCGGTTGTTGGTTCCCGTCAACTGACGAAAAAACGACCTTTTTGCTGACTTTTCGTCTGTCACCGTCTTGCTCAAGCTCTTGGTCGGATGCATAGAGATATGAGAACGAGCTGTTCGTATAAACCATCACTCGACAACTGCCTACGCCTTCGATTTGTTTTATTAGTTCCTCAAGCTCATCTTCCAAAGCCATTGTATATTGACCGATGCTTTTCGTATCTGCCGAAGCTTTCGTTGATTGTTGGTCGGCGGGTAAGATAAGTAATATCACTCCTGCCACTATCGCAAGAAGCAGATATGGAAATATCTTCATTTTCGTTATTCTCTTTAAAATACCTGAGTCATTCATCATATATCAATACCTCGGAGCTTGTAAATAATAATGTTTCAAGATATGCGCTTATATTGTCTTTCAGCGGCGCATATTCGGGAAGAATATATACCAAAACGTTTTCGACAACAACGACCTCACCGTTTTCACCGTCTCTAACTTTGAGGTTCAGGGCAACTTTTTTCGGAAAGAAATTGAATTTCGAATATATCGCCTCCGATATCGTTTTTTTCAACATATTTTCTGTTTCCGTTATTATCCATTCCTCGCCTGCCGTGCCGTCGATCGATACATCGGGGAGCGAAACGTTGCGATCTTCATCAACGATGAATGCTTGTCGGATAGGGGATAATATCAAAACGATGCAAACAAGGGATACAAGGTATTTTATCGGCTTCTCGAATTTGCTGTCTGATACGGCGCAAACGATACCTCCGATGAGAGACGCGAGGATTATCGTGAAAAAATAATCTCTCATACGCTGAGTCCTCCGTTGGTGCTGACGAATATTCCCGTTGCAATAACGAAAACCGATGCTGCGCCGCAAATGAGTGCGAGAAGTATGCCGAGAAGCCCGTTAATATCGTATAGAAATCCGCTTTCTCGCTCACACCCGAGTATTCTTGCAAGCATGGCGCAAAATAAAACTAAAAGCTTATATATTATCACGGTAATGATCGGCGGAAGCACTATGCTCATCAATGCGATCAGCGCCGCGCTGCCCGATATTGATTTTATTGAGGCTACGCTTGCATAGACGGTTTTTGATGCTTCTCCGAGCAGACTTCCGATAACGGGAATAAAGCTTCCGCCCGCAAAACGGACGGAGCGAAGTGCAAGCGTGTCCTTTCCTGCGGAAAGTATTGTTTGGAAGCTGAGCAAAAAGTTCATCGTTGAAAACAGAAAAACAAGTAGTGACGTCATCGTGTTGCGGATCAAATTCCAAAGCGAACGCAGATCGACGACAGACGGCAAGGCGCCCGAAAGCATGGCTGCAAAGCATAGCCTGTACATCGGAAAGAAAAACGAGCTTCCCATCCCTTGCAAAAGTGTCAGGTATATCAGCATTCCGTTCGTCGAAGCGGTTGCGGCGAGCGTGTTTCCGCCCATACAGTAAAGCGATGCCATTACAGGCAGGTATGATGATATGAATATCGTCAACGAGTCTAAAGCCAAGGCGATCGTTTGTACTGCGTTTCCGAGCAACGAATATAGCGCAAGCGAGAGCGAAAGGATCGATATGTAGTCAATCGCGGTGCTTAGCGTTTTGTTGTCACCTTTTAATGAGCAAAGCAGCGAAGAAAGAACGATCAGCGCGATCACCGTTGAAAGCTTTTTTGTGATGCTGCCTTTGATCTTGCCGAACGAGTCGCCGATTATTTCGATAGCCTTTTGGAAAAGATTAAAGCCTTCGTTTTCGTCAAGCTCGTCTTCGTTGACGTATTCCCCGTAATCTACCTCGGGCAAGCTTATGTCTGCCGCGTGGCAAACGGGTGCAAATAGCATAAGAAATATTAACAGAACAATTATATACTTCATTTTTTATACCAAACCGTTTATTATTTCAATAACGCTCTTCAAAAACGGCAATGACAGCGCGACGATGCCGATCTTACCCATAGCCTCGAGCTTATTCGCCACCGCGTTTTCTCCGCAATCACGGCAAATGTCTGCGCAAAGCCGAGTTGCACCTGCTATGCCAAGCGATTTGAGTAGGGTAGAGATGTATGCTGATTCATGTGCAAACGAGCAAAGCGATCGTATTTCTTCATATATCGGAGCGAACAGCTTTATGATAACACCGAAAAATACGATCGCCGCAGCGATCGATATGAGCGGAGCAAACTCTTCTTTCGTTTTTCTGACAAAAAAGATTATGAGCGCAATACCAAGGAATGCGAAGCAAAGCGTTATAATATCCATATCAAAGGTTGAAGGTTGAGCGTATCAGCGAGAACAGATCGGATATCTCGCCAATAAGCATGATCATAACGACGACAACTCCCGCAAGCGTCAGAAAAGTCGCTTGTTCATCCCGCCCCGTTTTTTGTAATATTTGCGCGGCAACAGCGACCAAAAGCCCGACACCTGCGATTTTCAGAATGATAGATATGTTCAATAGTCAACCGTCCTTGTTAGATCAATAATATTGAAACGACGAGTCCCACAAGCGGAAATACCGAGGCGTATAGCCGTTTGTTTTTCTCGTGCGATGCCTTCCTATCCGAAAGCAAGGAGAGCGCCTCTGCTTCGAGCCTGTCGAGTCGTGTCAACTCCTCAACGTATGAATATTTACCGAGCTCGTTCCCGAGCGATAAACTGACCTCCTTCGCTTCGCCGTCAAGCATAGCGGATGCCTTTTCAAAACGCGCCTGCGTGCTTTCGAACGTCCGTTTATCTCTCAACGCTTCAAGAAACGGGCGCATACATCTGTCCTCAAACTCAAACTCGTCCATAAGCACCCATATCGGAAGCCGCGAAAACTCAATTCCTCGTCGCAGAAAACGGATCAGTTCAACAAGCGCTCGCAACTGCCGACATGTTCGTTCGCTCCCTTTTGAAAGCGAAAACCCAACGAAAGAGAAAGAAGAGAAAACAAGAAAAAAACCAAAAAGTTTCATTTATCTATACCTTAGTTTCATATTTGAAAACGTTTGCTTGACAGACGTCATATTTATAGCCCTCTTTTAATAAAACATACGTTTCAAACCCACCGTTTGAAAACATCTCCTTTACAAACGGGCGCGATAGCGCTTCTGAAATGTTTCCTGCGTGCAGAGAACAGATCAGCTTCACTCCGCAATTTCGTGCGTTTTGTATTTCATTTGCTTCAGCGGGGGATATCTCGTCGCATATTATTACGTCGGGCGACATCGTTCTCGTCATCAGCATTATTCCATAAGCCTTCGGACAACCACATATAACGTCGAGAATTCCGACGGAGGATATCCCTTCATATAGCTCGCACCTCTCGTCCACAACTCCAACCTTCAGCGCTCTCCCGATAGCTCCTTCTGAAAGAAGGGCTGCGAGGCTTTTTAAAAATGTTGTTTTTCCAAACGCAGGGGGAGAGATTATCAGAGTGTCTGTTAGATCGTTCAATATATAATGCTTGCAAAGCGCCAATGCAAAGTCTTTTTTGAAGTGAGAAACGCGAATGTTTATAGAGTTGATCCTTCTCACTGAAGAAACATTTTGGCAAGTGGTCACACATTCACCGCAAACTCCTGCGCGGCATCCGTTTTCGAGCGGAATATATCCGTTTTTGATTGTGTCTTCAAATGAATACATCGACGATGCGCAAAGCTTTTCAATAGTGTATGATATATCTTCGTCAGTGCATATTATGCCGCTCCCAATGGTGCAGAAAGAACCCGAAGCGCTAAAAAAATAATTTTTGTTTCCGACTGAAACCGAAAACGCCTTTGATCTTCGAAGACGTATTTCTGTGATAGAGTCGAGAAAACGATCGCTCTTTTGCGCGAGCAAATGAGATATGCGAAGCGGTAGATATTTGAATATCGTGTCCATTTTTCATCAACCTTTTCTTTTAGAATATATTATTATAATGGCGTTGTATTTATGACAGAATACTCTTGAAAAAAGCGGTGATATATGATAAAATATATATCAATCAATTACTGAACAGAGGCGATGATCAAATGAAAAAGGTCGATATGTTCGAATCGATGACGAACGATCCGATCTCGAAATTAATGATAAAGCTGTCTATCCCTACGATAATCAGCATGCTGGTAACTTCGTTTTATAATATGGTAGACTCATTTTTCGTTGGAATGCTCAACGATACATCGGCAACAGCGGCAGTTGGAGTGGCATATTCGTTGATGACAGTCATCCAAGCAACGGGATTTTTCTTCGGACAGGGCTCAGGCAACTATATTTCACGCGTTTTGGGCGCAAAAAAGGAAGACGAAGCAAAAACGATGGCATCGTGCGGATTTATCTGGTCAATGGTGTTCGGGATCGTTATAACTGTACTCGGACTACTGTTTTGCAGACCGCTTGCAGTCTTGCTTGGGGCAACTGAATCATGTATAGACCATACCGTTTCATATATGACTTATATACTTCTCGGCGCACCTATAATGACGGCATCGATAGTGCTTAACAACCAAACCCGCTTCCAAGGTAATGCGTTTTATGCGATGATCGGTATCGTCAGCGGAGCGGTCGTAAATATCGCCCTTGACCCGATCTTTATGTTTACTCTTGGAATGGGTGTCGGCGGTGCGGCACTTGCAACGATAATCAGCCAGTGCATCAGCTTTGTGCTTTTGTTCATTGGAACGGAACGAAGCGGCGGCATAAAAATAAGACTGAAAAACTTTTCCGCGAAATTCGTCTATCTGAAAGAAATATTTCGTGGAGGATTTCCGTCACTTTGCCGTCAAGGGCTTTCAAGCGTTTCGGTTATATGCTTGAATAACGTTGCGGGCAATCTCGGCGGTGACGCGGCTATTGCGGCTTTCGGTATAGTTTCAAGAATAATGATGTTCGCGAACTCGGCGATAATCGGATTTGGACAAGGCTTCCAGCCGATATGTGGCTACAATTACGGCGCAAAAAAGTATTCGCGTGTTATCGAGGCGTTTTGGTTTTCTGTCAAATATTCGACAATATTCCTCGTTTTCGCATCGGTGCTTATGTTTATCTTCGCGCCGGAACTCGTCTTGTTGTTTAGAAAAGGCGACCCCGCGGTAACGGAGATCGGCGCTTTTGCGCTCAGAGTTCAGTGTACTTGTATGCCGCTCTATTCACTTATAATTTTGGTCAATATGATGCTTCAGTCAGCGGGAAAAGCGGTCTCGGCATCCATAGTCGCTGCGGCAAGACAGGGCGTATGCTTGATCCCCGCGATCTTTATCTTGAGCGCGTTGTTTGATTTAACAGGTCTGCAATTCGCCCAAACGACTTCCGATATTCTCAGCTTTGCTATCGCGTTGCCGCTTGGATTGGCGTTCTTGAAGGAAATGAAAACGGAGATGAACAAAAATGGATAGCATTAAGATATTGGCGTTTTATTTGGGATGTGTGTCAATACTTAGTATTATAATTACGATATATGATAAAATAGCGTCAAAGCATTTCACAAAGCATAGAGTCAGAGAGTCTCATTTGTTGCTTCTTTCTTTTGTCGGCGGCTCTCTCGCGATGCTTTTGACGATGATGGTGATACGCCATAAAACCCAAAAACCAAAATTTATGGTCACTATTCCGTTGATGACGGTTTTCCACCTTGTTATAATTATAGTGTTATATGTGAAAGGAATATTGTAATGGATAACCACGAACAGCGAATTAAATTCTATCCGATACGTCTCGTGCGCGACGATCTCGAAAACATCCCGCATTATGAATTGCCGAACGGATATAGCTTCCGTTTTTATAGAGATGAGCGTGATATCGATATTTGGATAGATATCGAAAAGAGCGCGAAAGAGTTTATCTCTTATAGTGAAGGCGTCAGAAATTTCGAGGCGTATTTCGGAAAGTATAAAGAGCTTCTCGGAAACAGAATGCTGTTTATCATTTCGCCAAACGGTGAAGCGGTCGCAACGGCAAGCGCATATTTTGAGCCATGGGACGACGAGAGTGTTGGTTGGCTCCATTGGGTAGCAGTCAGAAGGGAATATCAAGGAAAGGGGCTTTCAAGACCTCTTATCTCGAAAACACTTGAGACACTGAAGATGTTGGGATATAAAACGGCGAAGGTCCCAACGCAAACGACCTCTTGGGTGGCGGCGAGATTATATCTCGATTTCGGTTATTATCCCGAACCCCAAAACGCGATCGACAGTGAATACGGTTATCGGATCTTGAATACTTTGACCTCGCATCCTAAACTTTCGCATTTTGAAAAGGTTGAATATGACGATATCTTTGACCGCGAGGTTTGTGACGTCGGCGATTTTGTAAGGACAGAACTGGTCGGTGCAGGAGAAATGAAGGTGCTGACTAAATATAAATTGGTAATGGTCGAGCACGAGGGTGTTGTTAAAGAATTTAATTACGAATATATAAACGGTGAAATAAAGCTTTCGGAGAAAACAGTATGAATACATTGCATTTTAAATATGCGCTTGAGGTAGCCAAAACAGGATCTATCTCTCAAGCAGCGGAAAATCTCTATATGGCGCAGCCGAACCTCAGCAAAGCGATAAAGGAGCTCGAGGATACACTTGGCATAACTATCTTTACTCGCACATCAAGAGGTGCTGAGCCTACCGAGGTCGGCTCGATGTTCTTGGATTATGCAAGAAACGTATTAAAGCAGATCGATAAAATGGAAGCACTGAAAACACCGAAGGAATTCGGTGGTCAGATAATGAAAATCGCAACTGCACAGATAGATTACGTCAACGAGAGCTTTGGCGTGCTTGCGGCGAACGTTGATCAATCGTCGTATATACATCTTCATATAAAGGAGACGGATTCTCTCGGCGTAATAAACTCCATTGCCGCAGGAGAGGTCGATATCGGACTGATACGCGTAGACAGAAATACCGCGCAGTATTTTCTTGACTATATAAAAGAGCGTAAGTTGAAGAGCCAGCTTGTCTGGAGCGGCGAAAAGTTGCTTCTGCTTTCAAAAAACAACCCTTGCGCAAAAAAAGAGAAGATATTCGCGGCAGATCTGCGCCGTTTCACGATGATACAAAACGACCATTCGCCTGTTCCGTACGTTATGACGCAAAACACCGAAACGGAGTTGCATTTTGAAACGAACGAGATAACAGTTAACGATAGTTGCGCAATGTATGAAATACTTGCGAATATGCCGATGGCGTATGCTTGGAGTACACCGATGTCGCCCGAGCGCGCCGAACGTCTCGGACTCGTGCAACGCCGCTTGTCCGATAGTTCACCCGACTTCGAGGATCTGATAGTGTTTCCCGAAGGGTATAAATTCGACGAATTTGAGCATAAATTCCTCGATATTCTACATTCAGTAAAAAATGCGGTCGCATTTTGTGAATACGATTAAAGGAATATTTTGCAGATATATATAAACATATCTATTGAATATATAACAGTGTATATATAAAACGAGTGAATCGCGCTTTTGTTGCTGAGTTTATAGCGGAAATATGTGTAAAATTGCGCTAAAAAAACGGAAAAAGTTTGGAATTGACTTGAAATTGATATGTATTGCGGTGCTTTTTTGGTAATAATATAAAGGGTATTCTTTTTTATATATGACTTTTGTTATGTTTGCACTATTCTACGAATGCTCGTTTGACAAAATCTATAAAAAAGCTCCCCGAAATATGCTAAAAAAGCATAAAAATCAAAGTATATCGATAATTGAATATCGATATTCAACATTTATATTTGATTTTTTCGATAAAATTTTATAAAATAAGCGTAGACAGAATAGAAAATCGTATCAGAAAAAGGAGTAATAGATATGAATAAGGTAACAATCATTGGCGCAGGTTCCGTTGGTTCGACAATTGCATATACTTTGGCGACACAAGGCATCGCGTCTGAGATCGTATTGATCGACGTTAATGAACAAAAAGCTTTGGGAGAAGCACTTGATATCAGACAAGGTACACCCTTCTGCGCTCCCGTATCAATATATGCAGGTGATTACAGAGACGCTGCAGGAAGCGACGTTGTCGTTTATACTTGCGGTATCGCTCGTAAACCCGGTCAAACTCGTCTTGACCTTGCACAAACAAACGTAAACATCACAAAGAGCGTTATTCCCCAAATCACAAAATACGCTCCCGATGCAACATATATCATCGTAAGTAACCCCGTTGATATCCTCACATACGTATTCCACAAGGTTTCCGGACTTCCCGAGCATAAGATCATCGGTTCCGGTACTATCCTCGATACAGCACGTCTTCGCGCACGTATCTCTGAATACTATTCTATAAACCAAAAGAACGTTCACGCATACGTTTACGGCGAACACGGCGACAGCTCTTTCGTTCCGTGGTCTCTCGCTAACATTTCTAACGTGGCAGTTGATAAATATCACGAATCAGTTCCCGGACGTAAGATAGCGTTCCCGCCCCTCGATCATGAAGAGGTTGAAACCTATATGAGAAAATCAGGCGCGAAGGTTATCGAAAGAAAAGGTGCTACCTTCTATGCGGTATCTATCTCCGTGTGTCACATTATAAAATGCCTCTTTGGTGGCATGGATACAACCCTCACCGTATCCGCTCCCATGCATGGCGAATATGGTGTTGATGACGTTTGCCTCAGCACATTGAATATCGTTGGTCCTAACGGCCTTGGAAGCAAGGTTATGACTCCTCTCACAGATGAAGAGATCGCGCTTCTCCACAAGAGCGCTAATACTCTCAAAGAATTAATAAAAGGACTCGATATCTAATTTATTCAATATAGAAATTCGACTGCCTTGGTGTTTTCAGCATCAAGGCACTGTCACGAAATAATATAAATTAAAAATCTACTTTTGGAAGGAAAAATATAATGGAATTTCGCACAGAACACGATTCAATGGGCGAGGTACTCGTACCTGCCGACAAATATTGGGCTGCTCAAACAGAAAGAAGTAAAGGAAATTTCCGCATCGGCGTTGGTATCGAAACAATGCCCCGTGAGATCACTCATGCATTCGGTATCTTGAAGAAAGCAGCTGCTATTGCAAACAGCGCGCTCAAGCCCGAAAAAATGACAGAAGAAAAATTGAATGCAATAAGCAAAGCTTGCGACGAGGTCATCGCAGGTGAGCTCAATGACCATTTCCCGCTCGTTGTATGGCAAACGGGAAGCGGTACACAATCCAACATGAATGCTAACGAGGTTATCGCTAACAGAGGTAACGAGATCGCAGGCAAAAAGCTCCTCCACCCCAACGATGACATCAATATGAGCCAATCCTCTAACGATACATTCCCGACAGCAATGCACATCAGCGCTGTTTTGATGATCGAAGATAAACTCATCCCCGCGATAGATCTTCTCATCGACACCTTCAAGCGTCTCGAGAAAGAAAACGAAGGAATCGTTAAGAGCGGACGTACCCACCTTCAAGATGCAACACCTATCACGTTCTCACAAGAGATCAGCGGTTGGAGAAGCAGCCTTGAAAAAGACAGAAAACTCATCCTCCTCGCAGCAGACGAGCTCAAGGAGCTCGCGCTCGGCGGTACAGCAGTAGGAACAGGACTCAACGCTCCTAAAGGATTCGACGTAAAGGTTGCCGAAGCAGTTTCCAAGATTACAGGAAAGAACTTCACAACAGCAGAAAACAAATTCCATGCGCTCACATCGAAAGACGAAATGGTGTTCGCTCACGGCGCGCTCAAAGGACTTGCGGCTGATATGATGAAAATAGCGAACGACGTTCGTTGGCTCGCAAGCGGTCCGCGTGACGGTCTCGGTGAAATATTCATTCCCGAAAACGAGCCGGGTTCTTCCATTATGCCCGGTAAAGTTAACCCGACACAATGCGAAGCGGTAACGATGGTTGCAGTACAAGTTATGGGTAACGATGTTGCGGTTGGTATGGCGGCATCCCAAGGTAACTTCGAGCTCAACGTATTTATGCCCGTTTGCAGCTACAACTTCCTCCAATCCGCACGTTTGCTCGCTGAATCGATCGTTTCCTTCAACGACAACTGCGCAGTTGGTATTAAAGCAAACAAAGAAAAAATGCACCACAACCTCCATAACTCGCTTATGTTGGTAACGGCGCTCAACCCCTATATCGGTTATGAAAACGCTGCTAAAACAGCAAAGAAAGCATACAAAGAGAACATCTCCCTCAAAGAAGCTTGTGTTGCACTCGGATTCCTCACAGCTGAGAGATTCGACGAGGTGTTCCACCCCGAACAAATGGTATAATTGCAATAGTTGCCTAGGCGGTTATATCTAACTAAGTACGTTTGCAACGCGAATTTCCCTCGAAATGGGACCCGACCCCATTTCGGTCGAACGAAAGCGTTCGACACCGGAAAATTCCAAGCTTAAAACAGATTATATTTTGAATATAAGATAAAATTTGTTTAATACATTCAAAAAGTTTTTGAAAAATAATCGGAGGTATTGAATGAAATTCAGTTATTATCCCGGCTGTACGCTGAAAACAAAGGCGAAAGAGCTGGACAAATATGCAAGACTCAGCGCAGAAGCGCTCGGAATAGAACTCGAGGAACTTGAAGCTTGGCAATGCTGTGGCGGCGCTTATAGCATGGCTAAAGACGAAATAGCATCGAAGCTCTCCTCGGTACGCGCACTCGCGGCGGCGAAAAAGGAAGGAAACGACCTTGTAACTCTTTGCTCCGCTTGTCACAACGTCCTCAAACAAGTCAACAACGATATGACTACAAACGAGGATATGATAAACAGAGTACATAATTACATGAAAGATGAAGAGCCATATAACGGTGAAACTAAAGTCATTCATTTTCTCGAGCTTCTTCGTGACGTTGTCGGATTCGATAAGCTCAAAGAGAAGGTGGTAAACCCACTCGGCGGAAAAAAGGTTGCCGCATACTACGGATGCTTGCTTCTCAGACCTTCAAAGATAATGGCGATGGATAACCCCGAGAACCCGACCATCATCGAGGACTTCATCAGAGCTATCGGCGGAGAGCCTGTCGTTTACCCCTACCGCAACGAATGCTGCGGCGGATATATCGCACTTGAAGATAAAAACAATGCGATAAAGAAAAGCACACTCGTTATGGAGAGCGCAGAGAAAAACGGCGCGGAAGAAATTATAACCGCATGTCCGCTTTGCCTCTATAACCTCAACAAAAACGGAAACGTAGATCTTCCTGTTAGATATTTCACCGAGCTTCTCGCAGAGGCGTTGGGTGTGAAAGGAGAAAACTGATGAGCTTTTCCAACAATTTGAAAGAAAACGTGATCAGAAGCGCAGGCGTTGATCCGAAAAAATGTATGAAATGCGGAAAATGTACCGCAACTTGCCCCAACGGCAACGAGATGGAATATAAACCCCATCAGTTTGTGTATATGGTAGAGAAGGGCGATATCGAACCCCTTATGAATACCGAATCGATTTATAAATGTCTCTCTTGCTTCGCTTGTGTTGAAAGATGTCCTCGCGGTGTTGAGCCTGCGAAATTCATCGAAGCGGTAAGAGTAGCGAAGATCAGAAAGCAAGGCGAAAACCACCTCAAAGCAGATATGATCCCCGACCTTTTGGATGAGGAACTTCCGCAACAGGCTATCGTCACAGCGTTCAGAAAATACAGTAAGTAGGAGGAGAAAGAAATGCAAAGAATTGGTGTATTCGTATGTCATTGCGGTACTAATATCGCAGGTACTGTTGACGTAAAAGCAGTTGCCGAAGCAATGAAATACGAAAACGGTGTAGTGTTCTCCACCGATTATCAATATATGTGTTCCGAAGCGGGACAAAATATTATCAAAGATGCAATTAAAGAGCATAAATTGACAGGTATCGTCGTTTGCTCGTGCTCACCGAGAATGCACGAAGCAACGTTCAGAAAAGCAGCACAATCCGTTGGACTCAACCCTTATATGGTTGAGATCGCGAACATCCGTGAACAATGCTCTTGGATACATAAGGACGTTCCCACAGGTACGGAAAAAGCGATAATCCTCGCTCGTACGGCTGTTGCGAAGGTTCACCTCAATGCACCGCTCACATCGGGCGAAACACCGGTCGTAAAACGTGCGCTCGTTATCGGCGGCGGTATCGCAGGTATCCAAACCGCGCTCGATATCGCGGATGCAGGATTCCCCGTAGATATCGTTGAAAAGCTCCCGACTATTGGTGGTAAGATGAGTCAGATCGACAAAACGTTCCCGACTCTCGACTGTGCGGCTTGTATCCTCACACCGAAAATGGTTGATGCGGCTCAAAACGAAAATATCAAAATTTATTCCTATAGCGAAGTTAGCGGAGTGAAGGGATTTGTCGGTAACTTCGAGGTAACAATAAAGAGAAAAGCTCGTTTCGTTGATGAAACAAAGTGTACGGGATGCGGACTTTGTACCGAAAAATGTCCCCAAAAACGCGTTCCCAACGAGTTCAACCTCGGAATGGACCAAAGAAGAGCGATATATATCCCGTTTGCTCAAGCAGTTCCGAAGATCGCGACTATCGATGCTGACTATTGTACAATGCTCAAAACAGGCAAATGCGGTGTTTGCTCGAAGGTATGTACCGCAGGCGCTATCGACTATACACAAAAAGATGAATTTATCACCGAAAAATACGGTGCTATCGTAGTTGCAACAGGATTCAATCCGATAAAACTCGATAACTACGATGAATATGCATATTCTCAAAGCAAAGACGTTATCACTTCTCTTGAGTTTGAGCGTCTCACCAACGCCGCAGGTCCGACAGCAGGTAAATTGTTGCGCCCCTCCGACGGAAAACATCCGCACAAGATCGTTTTCGTACAATGCGTAGGCTCTCGTGATACAAGAGAATGCGGAAAATCATATTGTTCTAAGATTTGCTGTATGTATACCGCAAAACACGCAATGCTCACAAGAGAAAAATATCCCGATACAGAGGTCTACGTATTCTATATAGACGTAAGAACACCGGGTAAAAACTTCGACGAGTTCTATCGCAGAGCAGTTGAAGAATATGGCGTGCATTACATAAAGGGTATGGTAGGTAAGGTCATCCCGGATGGAGATAAGCTCATCGTTCGCGCAAGCGACCTCATCTCCAACGAACAACTTACGATTGATGCTGACCTTGTTGTATTGGCTGCTGCTATCGAGCCCGATAAGACAGCAAGACCGCTCGCAACGATGTTGACAGCAAGTATGGATACGAACGACTTCTTCACCGAGGCTCACCCGAAGCTTCGTCCCGTTGAAAGCCCGACAGCAGGTATCTTCCTCTCAGGCGCATGTCAAGGCCCGAAGGATATCCCCGAAACAGTTGCTCAAGCAAGTGCGGCAGCTGCGAAGGTTATCGGTCTTCTCGTGAAGGATAAAATGAAGAATAACGCATGTGTTGCACATTCCGACGAAAATATGTGTAACGGATGCTCGAACTGTGCGAAGGTATGTGCGTATAACGCAATATCCTACGTTGATAAAGAGTTCAGAATGCCCGACAGAACAACAAGAATTCGCCGCGTAGCAGTAGTTAACGATGCGGTATGTCAAGGATGCGGTGCTTGTACCGTAACTTGTCCTTCGGGAGCTATGGACCTCAAAGGCTTCTCAAATAAACAGATCATGGCGGAGGTAGATGCAATATGCAAGTAAACGAATTCAAACCGAAGATCGTCGCGTTCTGCTGTAACTGGTGCTCCTATGCGGGTGCTGACCTTGCAGGAACGAACAGATTGAATTATCCCGCTGACGTAAAGATCATCCGTGTTCCTTGCTCGTGCAGAGTTAATCCTTTGTTCGTGCTCAGAGCGTTCCAAAGAGGCGCTGACGGTGTAATCATTTGCGGATGTCACCCCGGTGACTGCCACTATACAACAGGTAACTACTACGCAAGAAGAAGAATGACTCTCCTTTTCTCAATGCTCGATTACCTCGGTATCGAAAAAGAACGTACGAGAGTTGAGTGGGTATCTGCGGCAGAAGGCGCAAAATTTGCGGCTACTATGAACGATTTCGTTGCCACGGTAACAAAACTCGGTGAAAACAAGAGATTGGAGGATCTGAGATGCAAGAAGTAATGAAAAATAAAGCGAAAGCGCTTTTGGAAAGCGGAGAAGTCCGCGCTGTGATGGGTTGGAAAAAAGGTGAGTTTTGCTATGATATCACGCCCGCTTTCTTCACCAATGCAGAGGATATTGATAATAACTTTATCTACGATGACTTCTGCGGTGCAAACCTTTCGAAATATCTTATAAAAGAGGCTCACAAAGAGGGAAAAGTCCTCGTGTTCTTGAAGCCTTGTGACACATATAGCTTCAACCAGCTTTTGTGTGAGCATAGAATAAAAAGAGAAAACGTATATATCATCGGCGTTCCGTGTGACGGAAAGGTCGATATCGAAAAGATCAAAAGAACGGTTGGCGACGGTATCATTTCGCTCACATCCGATGGCGAAAAGATCAGCGTCGAGACACTCTACGATAAATATGAGATAAGCCGCGCCGATGCATTGGCTGAACGTTGCGTAAATTGTAAATCCAAAAAGCACGTTGCATATGACGAGCTTCTCGGCGACGAGGGCGAGGTTCTTGATTCAAACCGCTTCGACGAGGTCGAAATGATCGAAAATATGACCGCTGACGAACGTTTTGAGTTTTGGAGAAACGAGCTTTCGAGATGTATCCGTTGTAATGCTTGCAGAAACATATGTCCTGCTTGCTCTTGCGAAAAATGTATCTTCGACAACGATAACTCGGGATACGTAAACAAAGCTCCCGTAACGAGCTTTGAAGAAAATATGTTCCACATCATCCGCGCGTTCCACGTTGCAGGTAGATGTACCGATTGCGGCGAGTGTTCGAGAGTATGCCCCCAAGGTATCCCGCTCCACCTCCTCAACCGCAAATTCATCAAAGATATCAATACACTCTACGGTGATTACCAAGCAGGTGAAGACCCCGAAG
>JAZRTU010000069.1:0-1643 GCA_045652185.1 Eubacteriales bacterium
AAATCAGTTTATCAATATATGAGGAATAAAATAATGAAAAAGCTTTTGCTGTTAATAATCACGATCGCGTTATTTCTTCCGCTTTTCGCTTCTTGCGAATCGACGGATATAACGTCAGACACGTCGCTCGGCGATACGTCGATAGAAACGAGCTCACCCGAGGAAATAAGATCGGGAAAAGACCTTGTAATAGGTTATATCCCGCTCGATAACCGCCCTGTCAACGACCAACGCCCGATATATCAGATCGAGAGCGCAGGAATGAAGATCTTGATGCCCGAGGAACACCTATTCGCAACAAGACTCGATGGTATGACAAAAAACCCGAACGGCACAACGTTCGGCGATAGGGAAAAGCTCCTCGAATGGATGAAGGAAAACGAGGATAAATGCGACCTGTTCGTCGTCAGCCTCGACCAATTGCTCAGCGGAGGACTTGTAAGCAGCCGCGCGCTCACTAATGAGGACTTGACACTCGAATATGAAATAGTCGATTACCTCTCCGAACTTTCCGAAAGAAAACCGCTCTATGTCTTCGATACAGTAATGCGCCTCGCATCAACCGTAAATTATAACGGAATGCAGATGAATGAGTATAACCAATTTCGCTCCTACGGTCAAAAGGAACGAAAAACACTCGTCGGCGACGAGCTCACCATCGAAAATATTTTTGAAGGCTACCGCTATGATAAAAACGGCAATAAAATCTCAACACCTCTAAGCGAGGAACAGCTCAAAAATTACCATAACTCCCGAATAAGAAAACTGAAGCTCATCGATAGATTGCTGAAAAACTCCGATAATATCAAATATTGCTATATCGGTGTCGATGACTCAAGCCCGAATAAATCGATCCAAACGAACGAGATATCATATATAATGAATCTGATAGGCGAAAACGGAACTCTCTTCTGCGGAACAGACGAGCTCGGAATGATGGCTGTCGCGAAAGCGTATTCTGATTTTTGGAACGCTTCGGCAAAAATAAAAGTGACCTATTACGGCGGTCATGAAAACGAGTACGCTGACTCCTTCGATTTCGATACATTGCGTGTCAACGTTGAGAAGCATATCGTCTCCCTCGGTGGCGAGATCGTAACGGACAACGCAGATGTCGAGCTTCTCGTCCTCACTCGCGATTGTTCCTACGATGCATCAGTGAACCTCATTACCAAATGGAAGCGCAACGAGATAAAAGGCATCAAAACCATCGTCATCGACGCCTCCAATACAGAACATAACTTCAATGTTCTCCTCGAGAATATCCCGCTAAAATATACACTCGGATATAGCTGCTGGGGAACGGCAGGTAACGCAATGGGCATCTCACTCGCAATGGGATATACCCGTTACCTCTACCTCGAAAACGAGCAAAATAAGACAGTAGCGGCAGACGAAGCCTTCGCGAAAGGACTCGTGTTCGCGTTCGTAAAAGATATGTCCTATTGCAGAAGCGCAAGAAGCTCGCTGAATAAGTTCACCCCCGAAGCGATAGAATCCCACCTTATGCGTACCGATTACAGATATAACGCACCGCTTGTCATCTCGAAGCTCGTCGGCGAAGAGATCATCTCCGATAACGACGGAAATACGTTCACTATCCCGAAAATAAACCTCACCGACTTCACCGCACCGTTCGAGCG
>JAZRTU010000070.1:0-3556 GCA_045652185.1 Eubacteriales bacterium
ACGACTGTGAACATACCTATCGTTACGAACAATCTGTTGTTGCCTATTCCGTCAACGAACGGCGAGCCGAACTTTTCGATAACGTTATCAGGAACTGAATCTACACCGCAACAGCAATTGCCGAAGGGACGATGTCTCTCGACAATTTTCGCATCTAAGCACATAGGCTGCGCTACCTCTACCACCGCTACGGGTAATGTTGATTGCGAAGTGCATTTCAACTCATCATATGACGGGCAGAATGTGTTCTGTTGAGGGTCAGAAGTGAACACGCTCACGTTCTTTTCACTTCCGAAAAGGATTATTTTTTTATCGTGTACTGCAAGACCTTGGATCTCTCTAACTATTCCGTTGAAAACACAAGCTTCAAGAGTTACACAGAAGAAAAATCTGATATTCACTTGATAGAAGCCTCTATTGAACGGTACTGTTTCGAGATGGATATTCGTTGCAATTACCTCAACGTTCTTCGCGCGCACGTTTGACGAATGGTCGAGAATCTCTTGCGAATCACCGCAAAGGTATACGCGCAAATCCTCAAGACACTCTTTGTCACGAGAGCTGTCGAATATCTTGTTGACGTTGATACAGCAAAGTTCGTTTCCTCTGCCGCATCCAAATTGGTTTTTATCTACCATAATGCTACCTCCATAAATATTAGGCTTATGAGATCGAGCTCATAAGCCTATTACATATTATGCAGATATTTTCTTTTTGTGTTCAACTAATCTTTAGTTATTTCGGCGAATTGTATTCTTATCGCTTTTGCGAGGTCACTCGGCGTCATTTTCAGTTGACATCCGATCCGTCCGCCGCTGAAATACATTTGCTCGAGGTGTTCTGCCGAAGAATCGACAGTCGTTTTGAAAAACTTTTTCATACCTATCGGTGAGCAACCGCCGTGGATATATCCCGTCAACGGGAGAAGTTCCTTCGATTTTATCATTTCGACGTTCTTTTCGCCGACTGCTTTTGCTGCTTTTTTGAGGTCAAGCTCGTAATCAACCGGAACAACGAAAACGTAGTTATTCCCGCTCTTCCCTACCGTTACGAGTGTTTTATATACGTATTTTGAATCTGCCCCAAGCTCGCGCGCGACCTCGGGCCCGCTTATTGCTACACCGTCGCCATAGAAAAAGCTTTCGTATTTTATTTTTTTGCTATCGAGATAGCGCATTGCATTCGTTTTTTCTTCCATTTTCATCACCGAGATCATTATACTATACTAAGGCGGTGATTGCAACACATTTAACAAAAAAAAGAAGCCCGAAGGCTTCTTATATATCAGTCAACTGTGAATTCATTGGAGATCAGGTCGACGGAATAACCGTTTACTTGGACATCATTCCAAACTATACGATATTTTTCACCGATATCATTCGCACGATCGGAGAATTTAAATTTTTGCTCTGTTTCTCCCATAGTCATACATAATTCTTCTGTATAACTATATTCTTTTCCGGTATCTTTCCATTCTTCCGTTGATTCGTCGAAATATTCAACCTTATAATTAAAGCCAAATGCAAATGCGTCATTCGCATCGTAGGGTTTTATAGTGAGAATGATCGTATCATCCGTTTTATAGGACTCTTTATCTGTTAACAGAACGGTTTTTTCGGCTTCTTCTTTAGTTGCGCCCGAGCGTTTTTCCCATTTTGGTATCTCGGGGAAAGACTCTCCGTCTGAATACTCCCACATTTCTTCACCTATACTTGTGTCTTGGGAAACATTAACTGAGTTTTCATCTTTTGGAGCCGTCGATCCATTGATACACGAAACGAGCAAACACAGACAAAACAAAAAAACAATTACAGAAAATATTATCTTCTTCATAAGTTTCCTACCTTTCATAAAGAATATTATATACGTATTCAATCATATTCCCCTTTACTCTTATGTTTTTATTATATCAAAAAAAACAGATTTGTCAACGGTGTCTGCGATAGAGCAGTATACTCGAACTGACAGGAAAAGGACAGAGAGTGTTTTATATTCTCTGTCCTCTTTTCTTGACAAGCACTGCATTTGTGTCCACAAATGCGAATGTTAAATTTGTCGATATGCCTCGCGTTGCCACACACCGCTCGGCTCGATATATTTGCCTTGCGGCAAATTCGATATATTTTCGCTACGCTCAAATTCGATATGATATAAATCCCTCGTTTGCGAAGCAAACATATCGAGCGCTCTGCGCATATCGAACGCCGTAGGCGTATATCGAAAATCCGCTTGAGCGGATTTATATCGATGTGAACCTGCTCTATGGCAGGTCCACCAACGGTATGTATTTTTAGTAATTTTTTTATATAGACTTTTAAGATCAAATATGATACAATACAAAAAACATAATTTTTGGAGTATATCTTTTGAAAAAGGAATTTTTACGAGGGGTCGCTCACGGTGTTCCGATATGTTTGGGCTATTTATCGGTGTCGTTTGGGTTCGGCATTCTCGCTATACGATCGGGGCTTAGCACATTCGAAGCTGTTTTGATATCGATGACAAATCTGACTTCTGCAGGTCAAGCGGCCGGAGTCGGGATAATCGCATCATTCGGAACGCTCGCCGAGATGACTTTGACACAATTTATTATAAACTTACGATATGCATTGATGGGCATTTCCCTCTCGCAAAAGCTCGACAAAAGCTTTACGCTCAAACATAGATTTTTGGCTTCGTTCGGGATAACAGACGAGATATTCGCGGTCGCATCGTCAAACGAGAAGCCCATATTACCGATATATATGTATGGGATGATATTAATTTCATTCGTTGGTTGGACAATTGGCACTCTTTTAGGTGCTGTTGCGGGAAGTCTTTTGCCGTCTGTTGTTACCGATGCGATGGGAATTTTGCTTTATGGTATGTTTATTGCGATAATCGTTCCCCCCGCAAAGAAGGAAAAAGGTGTTCTTTTTGCTGTAGTTTTAGCTGCGATATGCGCGGTAGTATTCAGATATTTACTTCCGTTCGTTTCAAGCGGGTTTGCCATTATCATCTGTGCTGTCATATCGGCGGTCGTTTGCGCCACTTTATTCCCCATTTCCGAAGACGAAAAGGAGGGATTGGAAGGATGACGATGTTTTTATACATACTGACGATGGCACTCATCACGTATCTGATAAGGATGCTTCCGATGACACTGTTCAGAAAAAAGATCCGCTCGAGATTCATTAAAAGCGTGCTTTATTACATTCCCTTTGCTGTTTTGAGCGCGATGACGTTTCCGGCGGTATTTTACTCGACGGGTAACGTTATGAGCGCCGTTTTGGGTACTGTTACGGCACTTTTGCTTGCATATTTTAAGATGCCGATGATAGTAACTTCGCTTTGTGCATCACTTGTTGCGCTTTTATATGTTGTTATATTCTGAAAACTAAAAAATGAGGTCGCATAGAGCTGTAACCTAAAGGACAAAAAAGCCGATATGGAGTTTATTCCGTATCGGCTCTTTTCTGTTGCACTGACACATACAGTGGTGAGTAAGTGCGCATTTCCTGACAGTTTTTAGTGATATGCTGTCTTCGACAGCGTGATATTTTTGCTGTGCAAAAGT
>JAZRTU010000071.1:0-6974 GCA_045652185.1 Eubacteriales bacterium
AATATCACTGCGTAGCAATATCACTCGCCGCAAGGCGAATAAAACTGCCCAAGTGTCCTGAAGGACACTTGGGCTAAGCGAGAGCTTTTTGTTTTTTTGGTATACGATCAAAAGTTTGAGGGGTTATCCTTTGGGACATCGATCTCTTTGTCCAATTTGTCAAAGGGAACGAGATTATGATGCAATTTAGCGAGATCGTTTCTTGACGCCTCATTTTGGCTTCGACTATATTGATACCCTATACTTCTCATATATGCGTTCCATCTTTTATGTTCAAGCTCAGGGCTCTCAAGTGAAAGCTCCTTTGCTTTTTTTTCGTGGATTTTACGCGCGATCGTTGAATAATAATTATATTCATATTTATAGAAGGAGCGGATATTCTTTTTATATTTTTCTTCGATCTCCGACAGTTTTTTTCTTCGGTCTTCTTCTGCGAGATCTTTCTTTGTTTCTAATTGCTTCAATTCATTATCATAAACGGTCTTTGCATAATCAGCATTCGCTTCTTCCGCTTTATTTATCAATTCATTATCAAGAAGCGTTTCGCAAGAATAAACCTGAGAAATATCACCGATCATATGTATATTATAGAATTGATCTTTAAAATTGGATACACCTTCGTTTTTTGACTGATATTTATCGCCGCTCCATTTTACGCTCATTGACATTACAAGGCCGGAATCATAGATAACGGTTTCGATATCGGGTTTATGAGAACCAATATACTTTACTCTTTCGGTAAGCGATCTTATCTCAACGGCGGCGCTGAGGTTATCGACGTCACTTCCCAAACAAACGAAAATATACGTTGCATCGGTTATATTTGAAAGTTCAGCATAAAAATCGGCGCTGTTTATATCTATTCCGCCTTTTATTTCAATATTATAACGAGCTTCCCCCGGGATATCTTTTCCGTTATATTCGTCCGACATAAGCTCAGGACACATATTTTCAAAAATTTCTTTTGCGTTTTTATTTTTGTCGTATGCTTTTATTTTGAGATCATATCCATCCATTTGACAGAACCAACTCAATGCTTTTAACGTTTCAAGTCCATATTTTCCGAGTCCCACGATAACGGCAGATATTGTTTTTTTGCCGTCGATGATTCTTGCATTTTGGAACAATCTCATTCCGTTGACATCCAAATTGTGATATATCAACGAGCTAATATCGTTTACACGTATTATTTTCATTTTTTCGACATTTACAGTCGATAACAACAACTCACTTTTTATACAATCGGAGAAGACACGCAGTTCAACATTTTCACAGTCATACTCGTTTATCAAATACTCACATTGACGGATCATCTTATCTTCGTCCTCCGACATCAAATAAAATCCGAGCTTTCTTTTTGTCGAGCCTTCTCTTCTGAATTTGATCGATTCAATATTTTTGGAAAACAACACTGCGCCGAGCTCCTTTGCTTCTTCAATAAGCTCGCTGTCAATTTTGCCATCCTTATACGATACATCGCTGAACACTATCAAACGATCCGAAAAGAACTTCTTTTTTCCTTTTTTCTTACCACTCAAGATAATACTTTTTGCCAAAGCGAGTGAACGTTCGTTCAACTCCGAAAAAACGTGTGTCGTCTTCCAAAACGAGATAAAATATTTTCGATATGCGGTCAAGTTTTTGAAAAACGATAATATTACACTGATGGTCAACAACGGCGCAAAGAAATATAATACAAGTCCGCTGACAGAATAAATATTTCTCATTGTCGGTTCTAACTCAGTTACTATTCCCGAACCAAAGAAATTCATATAGCCATCATGAGAAGCGAACAATTTGATTGCGTGTTGTATTGCCAGCAGAAACGATTTTAAACACCCCGCAGACATCTCAAACGCTTGAACTTTATCCAAATAAATCGGGAAAAGCAATATTGTCGAAGATAGAAAGGTTGAACCCACAAGGATCTTATTTGGAGTCAATAGTCTCTTTCTTTTATAAGGCATTTGGGTCAAAACGAATGCTACGATCAATCCTGCTACGAAGATAACGGCAGATGAAAACCACCAAACGAACCAATACATTTACATTCTCCCTTATTCTTTAGTTATTTTATATCCAAGCTTGACGATTAATTTTAATGTTTCAAGTGATGTGTTTCTATCATATGCTTTTTCGGAATCGGGCAACTCCTCGTACGAAATCAAGCACGGATGAAATTTCTTTTCGTCGTTTCGCTCCTCGCCATACACCCAACCATCGTTTATGCGTGACTGCGCCCATACCTCGTGAGTGTTTTTCGCCAACAATTCACAAAGCTCCATTATTTCATCATCAAGCAATATCTCGCTTGTGTCTATAGGTTTCGGTTTATACATATTAGCCTCCCAATTATCATTTCGCAATAATCTCGTATTTTCCGCAACCGAGCGTAAATACAGCCTTGCCGTTGATTTTGTCGTGTTCGATTTCTTTGCCGTTAACGAACATCGTATCACCGCATATTTTTATCGTCGCAACAGTATTTTCAGGGATAGTAAACGAGTAAACTATGCTATCGCCATCTATTCTCCAGCCGCTTTCGATAAGTCCGAATCGAGAGTTATACGATGCCTTCGCGTTTGTGATTCGGTTTTGTCCATCGGGGATAAAATCACGAACGTCGGGTGTCGGCTCAAGAATGAATTTTTCAAATCCATAACCTTCGATAGGCTTGATACCGCACATTCCGCTATATAGCCATCTTGCGACAACGCCGTAGGCGTAGTGGTTGAACGAATTCATCTCAAACGCACCGAATCCCTTTTCGAGCGTATAAGAATTCCATCTTTCCCAAACGGTCGTTGCGCCTTGACGCACCGAATAGAGCCAGCTCGGATCTTCCGTCTGCAAAAGAAGCGAGAAACAAAGGTCGTTTTCACCGATTTTTGCGAGTGTATCAAGAAGAAGTCCTGTTCCGACAAACCCTGTTGATAGCTTATATCCGTTGTCGATTATAAGCTTTCGAAGCATATCCTTAAATTTTCCGAAAAGTCTTTCGGGTACAAGATCGAACGCGAATGCCAAAATATAAGCCGTTTGTGTTTTTATTCTAAGCTCGTCGCCGTCAAGATAATTTTCTGCCCAATGATCGACCACCTTTGCGTGAAGTGATTCGTAATACTCTGCTCTGTTGGTTTTTCCGATAAGACGGCTGTATTTAGCCATAAGATATGCATCATATACATAATAGCAGGCGGAAACATACGCCTTGTCGGTCACGTCATAGTTTAACCAGTCACCATAAGTTGCTCTCGGACCGTCGAGTCCGAATCTCTCGAGGTGGCGCATATACCACTCCATTGAATCGAAATGCTCTTTTATAACATCAAGATCGTTATACATCAAATAAAGGTAATATGGAACAATGATCCCCGCATCGCCCCAAGCCGCGTTCGCGCTGTTCTCAAGCGAAGCAAAAACGCGCGGGATAACGTCACAATATCCGCCTTCATATCCGTATTGTGAATCTCTTGCATCGCCGAGCCATTTCCTCAAAAACGACTGAACGTCGCCGAGATATGCTGCCGCAGGACAGAATATCTGGGTGTCACCCGTCCAGCCATGACGTTCGTCACGTTGCGGACAGTCTGTTGGAACGGAAAGATAGTTCCCGCGAAATCCCCAAACGATGTTTGAATACAGCTTATTTACCTCCTCATCGGAGCAAGAAAAGCTACCCGTTTCACGAATATCCGAGCCGATTACCTCACACCTTACAGAATTGATCACTATATCGTCATCGGCGCATATTTCCAAATATCTGAATCCATAGAAAACGTGCGTTGGAAAACGAGTCTCAGTTTCGTCGCCCGAAGCGATAAATTTATATCTCGCGAGTGCGGTGCGATAGTTTTTTATATAGGCGCTACCCATAGGACCGTCGTTGCCGCGCTTTTTGTCACCGCTGTCATTGAGCATCTCGGCAAAAAACGTTTCAATGGTTGTTCCTCTTTTTGCGCTGAATGAGATGACAGGGCGGCCGACCATATTTTGCATCATATCAAGAAGAAGTGTTTCACCTTTTTTCAAAATTACATTCTCACACATTTCGCCGCTTTTTTTGTATATTACGTTCACTTCTCCGTAATCTGTTTTGTTATCGATCACACCGAGGTATTTCACCGCCTCGGCAGGTGTTCTCGTCAAATTTTCGCGAACCGTTACTCTCTCACCCTCAAACTCGACTATCTCGCCGTCAAACTCGTCAAATATTTCTGCCTTTTTCCAAGTATAGCTTTCGGGTGAATCAAACACAGTCGGCATTGTGTAATCGTCAAATTGTCCGTCCCAAATATCAGCAGTTCGCGTTTGTGTTCCCATCGCAACGTCCCAGCTTTCGTCTGTCGCAATTATATCCTCGCTTCCGTCCGTATAGGTCAACACAAGCTCGCCGCAAAACGCATTTTTCTTCCAACCGTAAATACCGAAGCTGATACGTCCGCACCACCAGCCTGTCGATACCTCTGCAGTGATAACACCACCTTCGCGGCAAAGCTCGGTGACGTCATATTGATATTCAAAAACTCTTCTTCTGTAGTCCGTCCAAGTCGGCTTCAAAAGATCGTTTTTACCGATCTCATTTCCGTTTATAAACATTCGGAAGATACCAAGGCTCGTCGCTCTTATAACTGCGGTTTTGAGTGTTTTATTTTGGTTTATATCAAATGTGCGTCTGACCGCCAAGATGCCATCCCGTGCTTCGAGCGTATATTCGCGCGAATT
Source organism: Eubacteriales bacterium (assembly GCA_045652185.1). Classification (GTDB taxonomy): domain Bacteria; phylum Bacillota; class Clostridia; order Oscillospirales; family CAG-382; genus UMGS1307. Next base: position 4,726 of record JAZRTU010000071.1, read on the forward strand.
ATAGAACGTGATATTCCACGCCGACCAACCCTTTTTTATCTCTTGTGAGCTATGATATACAAATTTACCGAGCTTCATACTCGCACCTCCGAAAGCTTTTCTTATTTTTATTTTAACACATTAATACGATTTGTCAATAAAAAAGCCTGTTATCATTTTGATAACAGGCAAATTTTTTATTTTATGACACACAGCTCATCAATGCCGTAATATCTCATCACTTGAATTGACTCCTCGCTGACCTCTTCGCCACAGACGAGTATCGGTACTGCGGGCGGACAAGAAACGGTCGAAAGCGCGATAGTTTTTCCGAGACATTTGGTGGCGGGCAATATCTCCGACGGGCTCAAAGCTGCTTCACGAATAGACTTGTTGCGTTTTGGCGGGAAAAACCGCGGTGCGGTTTCTGCGATCGGCAATTTTCTTTCTATTGACACAAGAAATCTTCCAAGGTTTTGAAGCTCGTCTGATTTTATCTGAGGCGTCATCATCAAAACGACGTGCTCTTTGTCCGAAAATTCACATTCAAATCCGCCTTGACGCATCATCTCGGCAAAATCATATCCAAAATATCCAAATCCTAAAGTGCGGATAGTTATCTTCAAAGGCTCATCGCCGAGAAGCGTATAGCCGAGATCAAGCAATTCTTTCTTTAGCGTATCAACCTTTTCGATAAATCCCGAAAGCTCGTTTTTATATATCGAATCGAGATACGGATTGAGCTTATCGAGTGACGAAAGTATCAGATAAGACGGACTTGTTGAAGCAAAAAGCGAGAGGGCGTTTTTTATATTGCTCAAGAACACCTTTGGCGCATCGTCGGAAATATGAACATATGCGCCACCCGTCAACGCGGGAAGCGTTTTGTGGGCAGAGTCACAGCACAGATCAGCGCCAAGGTCGCACGGATGAAGCGAGTTTTCAAGAAACTTCAAATATGCCCCGTGGGCGTTGTCAACGAGAAGAAGCACTCCTCTTTTTTTGCAAATTTTCGAAATTGCCGCTATATCCAAAACGTTTCCGAGGTAATCGGGGCTTGTTAGGTAAACGGCAGTCGGATTATATATTTCAATATAACTTTCGAGATGTTCGGGGGTAATATCGCAAGAAAGATAATTCTCGCTTGAAAATATCCATTCAACCTTGAGGTCAAGCAACGCTACCGCCGAAAGAAAAGTTTTATGGACATTTCGCGGTGCTAAAACAACACATTCCTTTCCGTTTTCCTTCGCGTAGAGCATTACAAGATAAACCATCGCGCGAATACAAAGCGATGAGCCTTCCGTCGAATAAAACGTATGCGAACCGAAAACGCGTGAGGCGTTTTCTTCGCTTTCGCGTATAATACCCGAGCATTCAAAAAGACTGTCTGCTCCCTTTATCTCCGTTATATCATATTTCTCGCATCCGATAAAGCTTTTGCCCTTATGCCCCGGCATATGCAGACGGGCGGTAGATGAATTAACGTATGTACTGATAAAATCAAAAATCGGTGTATCCATCAGTTCTCATACCCAAAAGCACGAGCGACGGCAACCATAATAGCGCATTCCATTCTCTTTCTGAAAAGATCGCAGCCGTATTTATATATACCACGTACACTACCCGTAGCGTGATAAGCGTTAGCGGCACAACCACCCGAGCAATATAGCTTCGCCCAACAATCCTTGCAGTCCGGACGAGCATATACGTTACAGCATTCAAACTCGTTTTGTATCTCCGTGTTCGTAACACCGTCATATATGTTTCCAAGCAAAAACTTCTCGTCGCCAACGAATTGGTGGCACGGATAAAGGTCACCCCAAGGTGTTACAGCCATATATTCCGTTCCCGAGCCACAGCCCGAAATACGTTTATAAATACAAGGACCGCCGGTGAGGTCGATCATATAGTGGTAGAAGGTAAACGGCTTTCCGGCTTTATCGCGTTCGATCATAAGCTCGGCGAGCTTTTCATATTGGTCGAAAACGATAGACTTATCCTCCTCCGTCAAAGCGGACGGATCGTCGGGCGCGCAAACTACAGGCTCCATACTAAGCTCATTGAAGCCGAGATCGAGCATCACCTTGATATCCTCTAAAAAGTCGGGGTTGGCATGGGTAAACGTACCCCTCATATAATAATCTTTTCCGCCGCGAGCTTCAACAAGCTTTTGAAACTTTGGAACGATACGTCCCCAGCTTCCGTTGCCTGCATAGTCTACGCGGTATGGGTCGTGTATTTCTTTTCTGCCGTCAAGGCTGAGAACG
>JAZRTU010000072.1:0-1625 GCA_045652185.1 Eubacteriales bacterium
CATTCGGTAAAGGAGGAAAATTATGAAAATGACATTTCGTTGGTACGGCGAAGGCAACGATCGTATCAAATTGTCGGATATTAAGCAGATTCCCGGTGTTGACGGGATCGTCTGGGCGTTACACCACAAAATGCCCGGTGAAATTTGGGAAAAAGAAGAAATAGCCGAGGTCAAGCGTCAACTTGATGAATACGGCTTTAATATGGACGTCGTTGAATCGGTTAACGTGCATGACGATATTAAAATCGGTTTGCCTACACGCGACGCTTATATTGAAAACTACAAAACGACAATAAGAAACCTTTCCGAGTTTGGAGTAAAGGTTATTTGCTATAACTTTATGCCGATCTTCGATTGGACACGAAGCAATCTTTTCCATCCCGTTGGTGACGGATCGACCGCGCTTTTCTATGAAAAGAATATGATCCAAGACGATTATAACGCGATGGCGAAATATATCCTCGATTTTACCGAGAAATATAATATGTCTTTCCCCGGTTGGGAGCCTGAGAGAATGGCAAAGCTTGATGAGCTGTTTAAAGCATACGAGGGTGTTGACCACGAAAAGCTTTGGGCAAACTTGAAGTATTTCCTTGAGGCGTTAATGCCGACTTGCCGTGAGTGCGACATCAAGATGGCAATACATATGGACGATCCGCCGTGGGATATCTTTGGGCTTCCGAGATTGCTCATAAACGAGGAAAATATCGACAGATTTTTGAAAATGGTCGATGATGAATATAACTGCCTGACACTTTGCTCGGGAAGCCTTAACGCCGATCCGAACAACAATGTAGCCGAGATCGTAAGAAAACATTGCGACAGAATCGCGTTTGCACATATACGAAACGTAAAGCATTTTGAAAACGGTGATTTTTCTGAGGCGAGCCACCGCGACCAAGACGGTGATACGGGAATACTCGAGATATTGAAGGCGTATCACGACGGCGGATTTGACGGATATATCCGTCCCGACCACGGCAGACACCTTTGGGGCGAGGGACCCGGCAACGTTCGTCCGGGTTATGGACTATACGACCGCGCACTCGGGATAATGTATATGCTCGGCGTTTGGGATAGCCTCGATAGATTTAAAAAAGGCGGAGAAATGAAATGATAAATCTTCCTATTAATATAGACTATAGCGGCAAGGTCGTTGTCATCACGGGCGCGGGTGGTCTTATCTGCGGCGCGATGGCGAAAGCGTTTGCTCAGTCGGGCGCTAAGGTCGCCGCGCTTGACCTTAACGAAGAAGCTGTTAAAAAGCTTGCGGATGAGCTTAAAGCAGAAGGCTTTATCTGCGAGGGTTATAAGGCAAACGTTCTTGATCCCGAGGGCCTTGAGGAGGTACACAAGGCAGTCTTAAACGACCTCGGTGCGTGTGATATTCTCGTAAACGGCGCGGGCGGTAATAACCCGAGAGCGACGACCGACAATGAATATCAACACGAGGCAAAAGAGGGTGCGAAATCGTTCTTTGACCTCCAACCCGACGGCGTGGATTTCGTGTTCAAGCTCAATTTCCAAGGCACACTACTTCCGACACAGGTGTTTGCGAAGGATATGGTTGCAAAAAAGAGCGGATGTATTCTCAACGTATCTTCAATGAATGCATATACTCCGCT
>JAZRTU010000073.1:0-6338 GCA_045652185.1 Eubacteriales bacterium
GCCGCGGCATTCTCTGCGGAGAGGTAATTCGTTTTTAGAAATGCCTCGGTAATTTTATCTTCCCCGGAATTAAAGAGGAAGAATCATATTAATCAAGGCGAAACGCCTTAAATTAAAGAAAGGATTTTTCATATGAAGAAAAACACAATGATGAGAGTTGCTTCCGTTCTCTTGATAGCAGTTCTCCTTTCAACATGTGCTATTTCCGGCACATTCGCTAAGTATGTGACTGAAGGTAGTGCAAATGACTCCGCTCGTGTTGCAAAATGGGGCGTGCAAATTAGTACTGAAGGTGTAGGCTATTTTACTAATACATATGCAAAAGATAGTGCAACTGATATTGCTAACACTGTTGTAGCAGATGTAGATGTAGTTGCTCCCGGTACAACATATGAGGATGCTGCTATATTCTCTATTTCCGGTCAACCCGAAGTTGCGGTTAATGTAAAATTTGAGATTACTGGTGCAGAAGGTGCAGAAAAAGCTACTGACGTAGTTCTTGCTGCAGGTGAATATTGGGATTGGACTAAAGCTCCTTACACTACTAAATTTACGGCTGATGAATATCATCCTTTGGTATTTAGATTAGAAGACAGTAATGGAACTTTAATTAAAGAAGGTACTTTAGCAAATATTGAATCATTCCTTGAAGGTAAGAGCGGCGACTATGCTCCCGGCACTGACCTTAAAACAGTAGTTGGTGGTACAGGTGTTTACAAGCTTACTTGGTCATGGAACTTTAACCAAAGTGCAGACAAAGAAGATACTCTTCTTGGTAATATTGCTGCTGGTATAGATACTGCAACTGCAGGTACGTCTATCGGAATTTATATCGGTATTAAAATTACAGCAACACAAATCGACTAATTTTTAGTTTTTAGTTTTTTGTTTTATTTGGTTTTTAGTTTTTGAATTAATATTCCCCGAGTCCCACGTGGCGGGGCTTGGGGAATAATTTTTCTTTTTTCGGGTATATCAATATTCAAAAAAGGCGAGGTTATCTTTCGGTAACATATTTTTTGAGTTTTGATAAGTTCGAAAAAAACGCGGTCGGACAGAAAAAACGATGCGCGGGCAAAGGGGGTAGAGCCAAAGGATGAGAAAAAAGAATAGTGCTAAAGCGAGCGTTGTTTGGACGGCTACTATTATTTTGTTCGTCTGCGTTGCTGCTACCACGATCGCTTTTATGGGAAGGATGAATCTTTTCCTTTTGGACGACAGCGGAGCGATACCGCTTATACAAGAAACGCCGTTGCCGTCGACACAATCGGGGGTAAGTTTTGGCGAAAGTTTTGCTGACATCAGTATTGCCGACGAGAGCGTTGGCAAGATCGAGTCAAGCGAGGAAAGTCAAAAAACAGACGAATCCGAGGCGGGTTCTGACGATGAAGTCGGCGAGGTATCGAAGAGCGAGGTTTCCAAAAAGCCGTTTAATCCTTCGTTTCAGGTTGGCGACGACAACACTATTTGGTCAACGGAGACGAAAGTTGAGATATTCCGTATTTCTTATGAAAACGGAGAGCATATTATTACTGTAAGAAGCGATGACGGTGACAAGGTCATTGCGCCCGGAACGGAAAATTCATATACATTCAAGTTGAAAAACACCGGTAACGTTGCGCTTGACTACTCTGTTGAGGTCGATGCGTTCTTCACACCCGAAGACACACCGATTCCGATCTCGGGCAGACTTCAATGCTACGACGGGACTTGGGTCGTTGGTAACAAGGATGAGTTCGCAAGCGTTCCCGAGTTAAATTTGGCTGAGGACAGCGCGACGTTGGGCGCGGGAAACTACACCTATTATACACTTGATTGGGTGTGGCCGTTTGAAAGCGGAAACGACGAGCTCGACACGATGCTCGGAAATATTGCGGTTGAAGAGGATCTTATATTCACGATCGTTATTACTACTATCGCCAGCGCAAGTGACGACACGAGCAATGATAGCGGTATTGAACCACCGAACACGGGTGAGAATTCGAATCTTTTGGTTTGGATACTTCTTATCGCTTGCTCGGCTATAATGATATTATACGTTATGTCTGAGCGTCAAGGCGGAAACAGACGCTATGATGCGGAGGCAGAAGAAATTTGAAGGTAAAAAAAGTTTTAAAGAGCATTGTTCGTATTTTTTTACTCGTTATATGCGGGGCTATTCTCGGCGTTAACGTTTACTCGTTGAATGCGAACAGAGTTGTTAACAACAAGTTGCCGATGCCGTTTGGGTATGGTGCGGCTGTGGTGCTTTCGGGAAGTATGGAGCCCGAATTTTACAAGAATGACCTTATTATTGTCAAGGAAGCCGAAGAATACGAGCTACGCGACATTGTCGTTTATCAAGACGGGGCGATGCTTGTCGTTCATCGAATTATTGACATTGATGGTGAAATGGTGACAACGCAAGGTGATGCAAACGATGGGGCTGACGAGCCGATCGAGCTATCGCTTATCAAGGGAAAGGTAGTTTTTTGCGTTCCGAACGTTGGGGGGATCATTGATTTTTTAAAGACACCTATTGGAACGTTTATTATAATTGCGCTTGCGATCTTGCTCGTTGAGATACCGCGCAGAAGAGAGAAGCGTTCTGATGACGAAGAACGAACCAAGATAATCGAAGAGATCAAAAAGCTGAAGGAAGAACAGCAATCATAAATAATTGTGGGGACTCAGGAGAATGGTGAACAAGTCGAAAACAGCAAAACTGAATATTCCGATGACTATCGCCGCTATCCTGTTATGTCTTACGATGATATCGTTTCATATGACGAGCGGGCTTTATGCGAAATATATGACAAACGGTTCGGGAGGAGATTTTGCTCGGGTTATTACTTTCGGAGAGCTCACGCTGACGGAGGAAGGTAATTTTTACGACACCGGAAAGCTGATGATCGTGCCCGCGGTCGATCTTCAAAAGCGAGTTATGGTTGAGTTTGACGGAAGCGAGGCGGCGACTTATGTTTTCGTTGAGTTGGACGTTTCGACAAACTGGCAAAGAGACGGAAAGGTATTCAAGATCGTTGACGAGAATGACAGCAACGTGGTCTTGATGCAATTGTCGGTTGCAGACGGTTGGGACAGTTTGGACACGGGCGACGGAAAGAACGTTTTTTTCCAAGCTCTTGAGCCGAACGTGAAGCTCGACAAGGTTGACGTTATTGCCGCTGACGGCAAGGTTACGGTCAGCAAGGAGATAACGGTGAAAAACATTTCGCAATTAGAGGGTACGTTTATAAACGTACAGGCGAGTGTCGTTCAGCTTGGCGGATTTGAAAATGCCGCCGATGCATGGGCATCGATCAACGGTTGAGTTGAATTTATTATGAGGTGTGCTTTTTCAAGCACACCTCTTTTTTTCAAAAACTTTATCTGTTGTCGGGGGGAGCGTTGAAATTTGTAATTTTATGTGGTATAATATATTAATTATAATTTGTGGGGTGAAATTATGACGGGAACTGATTGGAATTTTGATTTTTCGGGATTACCGAAATATGACATTCGTGAAAGGAACCCATTCGTTTATGACAAGTTCTTTGAAATTTCGGAAAGTGATGCTTTGTGCGGAATTTATTCTATTGTTGAGACTTCGATGCTCAACTATATTGGGGCGCTGGTATTACTCAAAAACAAGCAAGAGCCACGGGTAGTTTTGAACGTTACAAAAGATATCAATTTCACAGACAATTTTTCGTGCAGCAAGGACGGGAGATATATCTTTTTACAGGCAAGTTTTTGGGACCATGTCAAAAATGGATTAAACCGTCCAATCGTTATCATTGACATTCTAAAAGAACAATTTTCGGTTTTAAAAACTGACAACATAAGCTCTCTTTATGAAATAGTTGAAATAAAAAAAGATATATTCCGAGCTACCGCCGATGAGAAGCTGAAAAAGTTGGACAAGCGGCTTCGGAGATTGACGAGAAGGAAGATCAGGTTGAAGTGGCTACGGTGGCGCGGATTGGATGAGGTTTGTGACAAAACCTTAATATTATAGCTTAAAAAGCAAGATACCCCTTATCTTTTGAGATAAGGGGTCGTTTTTTATTTTAAATTGAAGAGTTCTACTGTATTTTGGTAGACGGCTCGTTCGACTGTTTCGATGGATTCTTTTCGACATTCTGAGATCTTTTTGATCACTTGCGGCAATATGAATGATGAATTACATAATTTTTTCCGAGTATTTGAGCTACAAGTCAAGTCGACGACATTCGGTAAAACAAACGGAGAATCGGTTTCGATCAACAAATCATTAAGTTCGAGGCGACTTATTGCTTCACACAACATGTCTGATTCCATATTTTCACCGAGCAATTTCCCACCGATGCCTATTTTTAAGCCGAGAGATGTATATTCTTTTGCGGTTTCATAGTCACCTGTAAAGCAATGAACGACACCGCCTTTTATTATTTTTCGATATTTTCTCAATATTTTGATTGCGTCCTTATGAGCCATTCGGATATGCAAAACAAGTGGTAAATTGAGGATATGGGCGAGCTTCAGCTGATAGATGAACCATTTCTTTTGGAGATGGCGACGTTGTTTTCTTCGCGGGTAATGGTAATCAAGCCCTGTTTCTCCTATTCCGATAACGCTTTCATTTTGGGCGTAGGTGGCAAGCTTTTTTCTGTTTTTCCATTGTGTGCGGTTACATCTTGTCGGATGTACTCCGATCGTTGCCCACATATGATCTTTATATTTTTCGACAAAAGCCAATTGTGATCCTATCATTTCAAAGTCGATCGATGGCTCAACAAATCCAACTATTCCGCTTTTTAACATTCGCTCAAGCAATTCGTCACGGTCGGAACGTGAGATTTCGTATTTGTCATTATTTAAATACAGATACGGTATTTCTATGTCGTAGCGTTGATGAGAATAATGTGCGTGTGAATCAATGATCATATTATCACCCCTTTCACAGACATTTTTTTACTGCTGATGCCAAGGTGATCATACCTTGTGCATTCGGGTGGAAGCCGTCAACTGTATCAAACGGCTCGCAAGTATTATACAGGTCGATGAGAAGTGCATTCTCGCTATTTGCTAAATTGCGGATGACTTCGTTATACTCTTCGATATGTATCCCTCCATAATAATATGGGAATTCATAGCTCTCGCGCTTGGAATAGGCGCTGACAGGCAAGGTGAAGCACCATAGAGTTGCTTCGGGATATTTTGTCTTTATTCTATTCAGCATCGTTTTATATGCGACACTGAAAATACTCAGGTCGTTTGAATTCTCTGAATCGGGATGAACTTTCTTTCCCCTTCCCCAATCGTTATAGCCCATTAGTATCATTATTACGTTAGGATCAATTCCGTTTTTTCCGAGGCTTTCGGTTCGTTCTTTGCTACATCCGTATGATTGGATCTCATAGGAACGGTCGTAGCTTACTGTACTACCGGCAAACGAATTGTTGACAAGCAATTTTGCATCAAGTTCGTCAATTAGCTGTCCCCACCATGTATCCGAAGGTATCAATATTCCCGTTTCATAGCAACGTGATGATGTATAATACGCGGCTAATTCCGGTATGCTGTAGCCCTCAAGTGCACTCATTGAATCTCCGAGAATCGAGAAAAGTTTATTTTTGTAGGCTGATTTACTATTCATTTTACCCCTCCTGAATCTATTGATATATAATATCACAAACGGTTTTCCAATTCAATCGTTTTATAAATTAGTGTATATTTAATTTAAGTTTATTTTTGTTATTTTTCGCAAACATATTTATATATTCTTATGTTATTTAATTTTTATAATATTTTGGGTTATTGAATATTATTTATAATATGTTATAATATTGATATAATATAAAATTAAGCTTCAAGGAGAATGATATGAAAGTTTTACTTATAAACGGAAGTCCGAGGGAAAATGGGAACACGTTTCGCGCGATGGCGGAGATGGTTAGCGTTTTTGAAAAGGAAGGGATCGAATGTGAGATAGTTCAAGTTGGAAAAAGCGATATTCGCGGTTGTATTGCTTGCGGTGCTTGTGGAAAATTGGGGAAATGTGTTTTTGACGATCTCGTAAACAAGGTTGCGGAGAAATTTGAGGAATGCGATGGGCTTGTTGTCGGAAGTCCCGTATACTACGCAGGGGCTAACGCGACATTGACCGCGCTGCTGACACGGCTTTTTCACAGTGCAAAATTTGACAAGAGGATGAAGGTTGGCGCGGCTGTCGTTGCGGCAAGGAGAGGTGGACTTTCTTCTACTTTCGATGAATTGAACAAGTTTTTCACGATCTCGGGGATGCCCGTTGCATCAAGCAAATACTGGAACAGTATTCACGGCGCACGGATCGGTGAAGCCGAACAGGACGAAGAGGG
>JAZRTU010000074.1:0-3708 GCA_045652185.1 Eubacteriales bacterium
AAAGTCCTTAACTACAGAAGAGGTATACTTCATCATTCAGGATTCCATTCGAATTTATGAAGAGTATGACGAGGTGGTTCTTAGCGGGTTTGCATCGCTTTCGTCTACAATACAAGTTGCTGAACGTTTCCCATATGTGAAAGAAAAGATAATCAAAACGCAACCGTATGTAACTCCGTATTTTGACCGGGAAGACACAGAAGCTATCTACGAAATCATTCTGTATCGTATAAAAGCATTGTCATCACCCAAAGCCTTCTTCACGGGAGAAGAAGCTATCAACTTTGTCGAAGGAATTCCGGGAATTGATAGCAGTTGGCTTCCACGAACCACATTCTATATCCCCGAATATTCCGAAAACACGGATAGGGATTATATTCTTTGTGTAGTCGGAGGCAGGGTGAATTCCCCAAATAAAGAAAGATTTTCGGATTTATTTGCAATGTGCGTGTATGAAGATGAGGGTGCAAAAATTGATTTCTCTTCCAAAAACAATGGTACTGCTAACGTATATCCTACCGCAGAAATGAAAAAACCTCGGCATCATGTTGAGAGTATAATTGATTTGAGTGTGACGTCGGGTGTTGATACACCTGATATGATAGAGTTGATCTATGAAAATGATCTTTTCGCGTACTATTTTCCCTCACTTCGAAGTGAATACATTTATGCAAAATTGGATGACGGAAGAATGATTCCAATAAAAGAAGCGTTGGAAAACGGCTATATCACACCGAAAAGCCTGTTTAGTGACTTTGAACTTGAATATTTCAGAAAGGTCAAGCACAACATAAACGATCGAAATGACGAGGATTTTTCTTGGATATATTATAAACAAGCTGTTTATACCGATAAATTGTCGGCAAAGGAAAGTTACCCTTGCGTAACGGTGATCAACAGCGTTGATCAGATGAAAGACTACACCGACAATATTAAAAATAATAATTTGTACGTTACCGACAGAGGCTCCTTTGAACTTCCGTCATATGATGAATGGGTAACAAAATACACGGAAGAATGGTTTGAATATAATTCTTTGTTTATAGTAGTTGCAGAGGGCGACAGTAATGTCGTGCCTCAAATTGGCGGATATTTATTTGACCAAGACCGCATCGATATTTATTTACCTCAAAAACAGTTTGGTTATAAAAAAGACCAAGTATATACTATATTTGTTGAAATGGCAAAGAAAAATGTTGAAAATGTAAATGTCATCGTTGGGTCATTACATTAGAAATAAATAAGGGTGAAAAAAAGCTTCTCGAAAAGAGAAGCTTTTTATTATGCGATTTACCGTAAGATCGACATTATATTCATCTCGCAAATGATGTAGATGACGTAGTCGACGTCCATATTTTCAATATCTTCGGTGTGGAATCCGAACTCCCAAAGCGGCTTATATACAACGTTTTGACATCTTTCTGCGATCCAATCGAACATCATTACGGAGTAAGAATCACGCATAACGAAAATGTTCGGAAGATCGGTTTTTCCGCTTGAAAATTCCATATATTCCATCGTTGCTTCGTTGATACGAGTTGCGCTGTCAGTCATATATTTCGGCATATCAACGCCTGTCTCGAATTTTTCGGTCGCAAACGTGGACGTAACTTGAAACTTAGTTTCGTCAAAACCAAGGTCAAAGTAGAGGTCGCCCGCGTCTTTAAGTACACGTTCAAACGCAAAATCACTTATCGGTCTCGGTGCCGCGGCAGGGAATTCTTTCGAAATGTGGTCGAAGAGCGCTTTGTATCCGAAATATGCGCCATATTCTGTCCAGTGGCTGTCCGTCTTGTGGTAAAGATCGAAGCCATCATCCTTATGTGCGAAAAGCTCGTCATTTATCGTGATTACCGTTGCTCCGCCCTCGGCAAGTGCCGCACCGACTTGTTTCATCAAGGATTCCTTGCCCTTGACTATCTCGGAGGGCATATGCTCACTATAAAGTTCGTTCGTGTTTGGGATGAGCAAATAAATAAGCTCGGCATCCTTGTTTTGCTTCAACCAGTCAACCTTTTGCTTCGCGCGACGAGTGATACTGCTGATAACCCTATCCTCAAGTATCTCGTTGTTAGTATATTGCGGCTCTGTGTTCGTGAAAAATAGCCAGCCGTCGCTTCCAAAGCGCACGATCGATTGAGAAACCTCCTCGATCTTCGTTTTGTAGAACAAACGAACTTCCACCGGCTCGCTGAAACCTTTTGAGTCGTTCTTCGCATAAACATCAAGACGAAGCGGAGAGTCATTTTGTTTGATCTCAAATTCAGCCAAAAAGGTGCCGTCAACACTGTTTGTTTTCTTTAGAACTTTGCCCTCGCGGACAAAATAGATCACCGAGCCTTTTTCGCAATAGCCCGAAATAACGCCTCTGCCGTCAGTTACGGAAGCACCTTCAACTACTTCGGGCGAGCTCGTTTTTTCAACGAAATTGTCGCTGTCGAGGAGCTCTTGCATATTGTCGGTATCGGGAAGACTGACGTCTACTGTGGGGGTAGAAGTGTTTTGTTCAATAGACGTTTCATTTCCGCCGCATGAAAAAATTAGTGGGAGTAACATCGCTAAAATGAGGAAAACGGAAAGCTTTTTCATATTTTTCTCCTATATATTAAATTATTCTTGTTCTGTAAGATGGCCAACCTTATTGAGCTCACAAAAACCGTTTTGGCGCAATGCCTCATAAACGGCAATAGCGACTGAGTTCGAAAGGTTCAGACTGCGCAGCTCGTCGCGCATCGGGATACGAACGCATCTTTCCGGATGCTCACGTAAAAGGGATTCGGGAAGTCCCTTCGTCTCTTTTCCGAAAACAAGACAAACCTTTCCGCTATAGTCAACGTCGCTGTAGCATTGTGACGCTTTCGTTGTGAAATAATAGAATTTGTAGTCGGGAAGCCGAGCGAACAGCTCCTCGATATTTTCGTGGTAATAAAGCTCAAGCTCGTCCCAATAGTCAAGCCCCGCGCGTTTCAGCTTCGAGTCGGTAATGGTAAACCCAAGCGGCTTTATTAAATGGAGCCCCGCACCCGTAACGGCGCAAGTTCGTGAAATATTACCCGTGTTTTGCGGTATCTCGGGTTCGTGAAGTGCTACCTGTATGTCAAGCATCGGAAAAATCCTTTCGTGTAAACGTTTCAATACAACAATTATACTAAAAAACCTCAAAAAAATCAACACTATATTGACAAACATCAATAAAATATATATATACTGTAAATGCTAAATACGGAAAAGTGTATGCATATAATGAATATATAGGACAAAAATGTTCATACATACCATCATACAGCTAAACATTCCCAGTTTCAAAAACACCTCCCGCGAGGTGTTTTTTATTTATATGAAATTTTGAAGAAAAATTACTAAAACACTACCATTTTTCTTTGAAATGTAGTATAATAGACTTGTATAGTTATTTTTAAATGAAAGGAGTCCGAAATGGGACTTATAAATAAAATTTTCGGTACATACAGCGAAAGGCAACTCAAAAAGATAAAGCCTATTGCTGATGAAATAGAAGCGCTCGCCGACAAATACAGTGCGATGAGTGACGACGAGTTGCGTGAGCAGACAAACGTTTTGAAGGGAAGACTTGAAAAAGGCGAAACTCTCGACGATATCCTCCCCGATGCGTTTGCGACCGTTCGTGAAGCGGCTACGAGAGTGCCCGGAACACGTCACTACTACGTTCAGCTTATCGGTGGTATCGTT
>JAZRTU010000075.1:0-29850 GCA_045652185.1 Eubacteriales bacterium
CGATATGGAGTTTATTCCGTATCGGCTCTTTTCTGTTGCACTGACACATACAGTGGTGAGTAAGTGCGCATTTCCTGACAGTTTTTAGTGATATGCTGTCTTCGACAGCGTGATATTTTTGCTGTGCAAAAGTGATATTGCAGAGGCTTCGCCTTGCAGTTATATTCTATTCGCCCCAATAAACTCGCGAAGCGAATATCACTCGGCGCAAGCCGAATATCACTGCGTAGCAATATCACTCGCCGCAGGCGAATAGAGTTGGCGTTGTGTCCTTAGGAACACAACGCCATGCGACCTCATTTTTTATTATTTATTTCTTTTTCTTTTTTGAGAGATAGAAGATAACTCCGCCTGCGAGCAAGATGCCTGCAACGACGCCTATGATAATTTTACCAAGTCCGTTTGGTTCTTCATTATCAGGTGTTGAAGTATCTTCCATAGATGTTTCGACAGAAATGCTTTCATCGGCAATACTTTCGTCGATGATGCTCTCCTCCGGGAGACTTTCCTCGGGGGTGTTCGAAACGAAGGTATCTTTATCGCCAAACACGTTTATTTCACTGAGCCAACAGAAGTTACCTTCAACGGCATATCTTACTTTGACGTGAGTTGCTTCGACTGTATCGGCAAGTGTTACCGTATAAAGATTGCGTTTCCAATCGCCACCTACTAAGTCTGATTCTTCTTTTATTATTCCTTCGAGGAGTGTAAAGTTTTTACCGTCGGTCGAAACAAAGAATTTTACCTCGGCTGCATCGGGATCACCAATACCCCAAGTGCCGCCAAACAAGTCGGTCGTTATACGCTTTACTTCTGCTTTTCCGGCAAGATCGATCACGATATCCATTTCGGGGCTGCTATAACCACCAATACTATTTTCACTGCCGCCTATTGCTTCGAAGCCATCTGTATATTTTCCGAGCGGTTTTCCGTCGTCGCCTGTTTCTGTCCAGTTTCCGTTATATTTCGTTCCGTTACTCGTATAGTCCTTTCCTATAGCAAGGTTAGCGTAATCCTTGCCGTTTTCGGTATAGACCTTTTGGAGCATTTCTGTAATATCGTATTCCTCGTCAACACCTTTTTTCGCCATTTCTTGAAGCTTTGCAGCAACATCGGGATCAAGGTTAGCGGTATATGTATTTCCAACAGGATCAACACCAAGGTAGCTATACATCCAAGTACAAGCGATGAGATAGCTTCCTTCTGCGGAATGGTGGGAATCATCGTCAGCATAGAGATCTATCTCGGGATAATTCTCAACACAATGGTTGAACGAAAGTACTATCGGTGCATATCTGAGAGAATACTTTTCGGCGAGGTTATTATAGAGCGCAAAATAACGAGCAACGTTATTCTTTCTCAATTCGGGGTCAAGCTCTGATGTATAGCGCATATAGAGGAGCGCTTCCGCACCGTTTTCTTCGATAAGCGGAAGGATGACGCTTAAAGCATCATCGGCATTCTTCTCGGTTGCTGCTGCGGCATCCTGAAGAACAACATAATCAAATTTTTTCGATTCGAGGGTGTTTCTGAGTTTTTTACCGTAATCGTGGGTACTGTCGGCAAACTCGCTGAGATATGCGGAGCCGTTGGTACAATATGTTACGGAAACGTCAAGTCCTGCCGCTTCGCAAAGCGCTTTAAATTTCAATGGTGTGCCATTAAAATATGTGGTACTGTTACCAACGAAAAGAAATTTTTTCGTATTTTCGGTTTCCGGCTTATCGGGAGTTACTTCAAAGTCAAGATCCATATTGGACGAATTGAATTTACATTTTATATCTCTGATAACTGTCATCGTTGCATTATAGAGCATTGCATCGTTCATCGCAAGATCAAAAACCTTTTTCGCGTCGCCCGAAACACTTTGACCGAGCGCAACGAGAAAACCGCCGGCGGGAATCTTTACGCTAAGTTGAGGGCTATTTTCGCCTGCGATAATATTACGTCCAACTTCTATCATTTGACCGTTTTTGTCAAATATCATTAAATTGGCGTTGCTGAAGCCATATTTTCCTGCCGCGATAGTACGAACATCATCGTATTCGTTCGGGAAAACGATTATTTTTTTGCCACTGACATCGGTGTCGACGGCATCAACAATAGCGGAATATTTTTCCGTTGCGGCTAACGTTGTAAAAGGAATACAAGATAAAAACAAAATCAATGCGAGAATGAGAATTAATAGTTTTTTCATTTTCTTTCTCCTTATTTTCTTATTTTTATTATACATAATTTTTGAATATATACAAGGTTTTTATTAAAAAATTTTAATTTATTAACAAAATAATTTCATAAAACTCTTGACAAATCATTTTCATAGTGATATCATTTTATAAAGATTTCAGGAAAGGTTACGCGGCAATACCGTTTTTTATAGATATGAAATACACTACTTTTGCTGCATATTATTTTTACTTTTACTTTACCCCAAAAACAAAGTAAAAGTGATCTTTGCTGCAAATAATTTGGTGTTACTTTAGCTTATTCACACCTCGCAGTGATTTTCACTGTGAGGTTTTTTTATTTATATTTTCTTTTTTTTGGAGACTTTTATTATGATAATTGCTATTAAGAACAACACATCAAAGGAACAATTTGAAAATCTTATCGCTTGGTTGGAGACAAGAAACGTTTCCGTTCATATATCAAAGGGTGAATATCAAACAGTGCTCGGACTTATCGGAGACACGAGAAATATCGATATCGAACTTCTTGAAGGCCTTGACATCGTTCAAAAGGTAACGAGAATTACTGATCCGTTTAAAAACGTTAACAGAAAGTTCCACCCTGATGATACCATCGTTTCCGTTGGGGATGCAAAGGTGGGAGGCGGACATTTTTCGATAATTGCAGGGCCATGCTCCGTTGAAAGCGAGGAGCAGATAATCGCGGTTGCGAAAAGTGTTAAGGAGTCGGGCGCGACGATGCTTCGCGGCGGTGCTTTCAAGCCGAGGACCTCCCCTTATGATTTCCAAGGACTTCGTGCGGAGGGCATTGAGCTTTTACTCGAGGCGAAGAAGGAAACCGGACTTCCCATTGTTACAGAAATTATGGATACAAGTCATCTTCATCTGTTCGAGGACGTTGACGTTATTCAAGTCGGCGCGAGAAATATGCAAAACTTTGAGCTTCTCAAAGAGCTTGGCCGCACGAAGAAACCGATACTTTTGAAGCGTGGACTTGCGAACACACTCAAAGAGCTTTTGATGAGCGCAGAATATATTATTGCAGGCGGTAACGAAAACATTATGCTTTGTGAAAGAGGTATTCGCACGTTTGAAACTTACACGAGAAACACTCTCGACCTTTCCGCTGTTCCTATGCTCAAGGAATTGTCGCATCTTCCCGTTGTCGTTGACCCGAGTCATGCATCAGGCATTTCGCGACTTGTCAAGCCGTTGGCACTCGCGGCGACGGCAAGTGGCGCCGACGGACTTATGATCGAAGTACACAACGATCCCGTACACGCGCTTTGCGACGGTGCGCAATCACTCACGCCCGAGCAATTTGCCGACGTCTCTATATGCGTTAGAAAAGTTCGTGAGGCGATAGGAAAATGACAAACGTTGCAATAATCGGACTCGGACTTATAGGAGGCAGTTTTGCGAAGGCGTTCACAGCGCTTGAAGACACATCTGTTTTCGGCTATGACAATGACGAAGGAACGATTCGTCACGCGCTTCTGATACACGCGATGGACAGTCGGATCGACGACGAGCTTTTAGCAAATTGCGATTACGTTTTCGTCTGCCTATATCCCGAGGCGGCTGAAAAATACATTGAAGAAAAGTCATCTATATTTAAAAAAGGCTCGGTAGTTATCGACTGTTGCGGAACAAAGATGAGAATTTGCCCGACGGGGTTTACGCTCGCGAAGAAGCATGGATTTAACTATATCGGCGGGCACCCGATGGCAGGAAGACAACAATCCGGGTTGAAGTATTCGCGTTCGGATATGTTCAAAAACGCGAACATGATACTCGTTCCGAAAAAAGACGAAAGCTTGATGCTTTTGGAACGTGTTAAAGCACTTTTGACCTCCATTGGTTTTGGCGGTGTTACTATTACTACAGCAGAAAATCACGACAAAATTATTGCATACACTTCGCAACTCGCGCATGTCGTTTCAAACGCATATGTGAAAAGTCCGTCTGCTGACGTACACAAAGGATTTTCAGCAGGAAGCTACAAGGATCTGACTCGCGTTGCAAGACTCAACCCGCAGATGTGGGCGGAATTGTTCTTCGAAAACAAGGAAAATATTACTTTTGAGATAAAAAATATTATTACTGAGCTTCAAAAATATGCTGATGCGCTCGAAAACGACGATTTTGATTCGTTATATTCACTATTGAAGGAAGGTAGCGACAGAAAGGTGAAGCTCGACGAGAAATAGAGGAGTTTGATTATGGAAAAGGTTATTGTCAATGCGTCAAAAAATTACGAAATATTACTCGCAGACGGATTGCTTGACAACATAGGAGAGCATATTAAAGATGTCTGTTCACCTGCAAAGGTACTTCTCGTTTCGGACACAAACGTATTTCCGCTTTACGGCGACAGAGTTATCGCTTCGATCGAAAAATGTGGTTTTGAGGTCATATACTACGTCGTTACAGACGGCGAAACATCAAAAAGCGAGGAGAGCCTTTTCGAGCTCATTGACGTTCTTGCCGAAAACGAGTTTTCACGCACTGATATACTCGTATCCCTCGGAGGTGGTGTCATTGGTGACCTTACTGCCTTTTGCGCGTCTATATATCTTCGCGGCATAAAGGTGTTCCAGATACCAACAACGCTTCTTTCGGCTGTTGACTCGTCTGTCGGTGGAAAAACTGCTATCAATATCAGGCAAGGAAAAAACCTCGTTGGCTCGTTCTATCAACCGAGCGGAGTCTTTTTCGATCCGTCAACGCTTGATACCTTGCCCGATGATATTTACGCAGACGGGATGGCGGAGGTCATCAAATACGGCGCTATTATCGACGAAAAGCTCTTTTCGGAACTTGAAAAATGCGATGGGCGAATTGGTATAAAACAGATAAAAAGATGTATTGAGATAAAAAGAGATATTGTCGAGAAAGACGAGTTTGAGAGTGGTATCAGAAAACTTCTCAATTTTGGGCACACTTTCGGGCACGCTATCGAAAAGGTTTCAGAGTACGCTATCTCACACGGGCGAGCTGTTGCGCTTGGCATGAAAATAATAGCTAAGGCTTGTTTTGAACTTGGGAGATGTTCGGAAAATGACCTTTTAAGATTGGCAACTCTTCTCGAAAAATTTTCGCTCGGAAACAGCATCAAATTCGACGGCAGACTGCTTGCCGATGCGATGCTTTTCGACAAAAAAAGAGAGGGTGCCGAAATATCGCTCGTTACTTTCGGCGGAATAGGCAAGTGTGTTGTCGAAAAGGTGAGTATTCTTGATGCGGTTAAGACACTTTATTTAGGATTGTAACGGATATGGTTATCAATATTAACAAAAGAAAAATAGGCGGGAAGGTATTTGCACCACCGTCAAAATCAGTTGCTCACAGGGCGTTAATATGCGCTTGTTTACGAGGAAAAGCTACAAAAATAAGATGCAACGAAATATCCAAAGATATCGAAGCAACGATATTTTGTCTTCGTTCGCTTGGATACGATATCGTTCTTGACGAGGAATATATTATAATTGGAGACACTCGCAGCGACGTTAAGTCACCCATTCTTGACTGCAAAGAGAGCGGTTCGACTTTTCGGTTTATGCTTCCTTTAGTGGCATCTCTCGGGTGTTGCGCTACGTTTATTGGTAAGGGCAGACTCGGAAAACGTCCGATGAGGGAGCTTTTCGACGAGTTGATGCGTCACGGTGTTACGATAACACATGATAAAGATTCCTTTTTGCCCTGCACTGTATCGGGAAAATGCGAGAGCGGAGTTTTTTCCATTCGCGGTGATGTCAGCTCTCAATATATTACGGGGCTACTTTTATCGCTTCCTATAATAAAAAAAGGCGAAGTTGAAATTGTCGGGAAAATCGAGTCGAAGCCGTATATCGACATCACACTTGAAGTAATGAGAAATTTCGGTTTTTCGGTGATTGACGAGGACAGAAAATTAGTTTATAATGGATATAATGAAACCGATTTCGCGGAGTATTGTGTTGAAGGCGACTTTTCAAACGCAGCGTTTTTCGTCGTTGGCGGACTTATCGGGGCGAAAGAAAAGCTAATAATAGACGGGCTTTCGAAGGACAGTGTTCAAGGTGACAAGGCTATTATTGATATTATGCGACGTTTTGGTGGAAATATC
The DNA here is from genome assembly GCA_045652185.1 of Eubacteriales bacterium. Classification (GTDB taxonomy): domain Bacteria; phylum Bacillota; class Clostridia; order Oscillospirales; family CAG-382; genus UMGS1307. Next base: position 6,298 of record JAZRTU010000075.1, read on the forward strand.
GTCGTGGACAAAAACACTTTAACCGTATACCCGTCCAACCTTCACGGTACAAAGGTTGATATCAGCAATACCCCCGATCTTGCGCCCATTATTGCGGTTTCAGGCGCGGCGGCAAATGGTGAAACTGTCATTTGCGGATGTGCGCGGCTTCGCGAGAAGGAAAGCGACAGAATAGAATCAACCATTTCGCTCATTAACTCGCTCGGCGGGAATGCAAGAGCTGAAGGCGACACGATAATAATCGAAGGAAACGGTACGCTTCGCGGCGGTAAAGTCAACTCATTTAACGATCACAGAATTGCTATGTCTGCGGCGATCTGTTCACTCATTTGTGAAGATGAGGTAATTATCGACGGCGCAGAAGCCGTAGGTAAATCGTTCCCAAAATTTTTTGAGATATTTGACAGTTTGAATTGAGGTTTTGATATGGCAAGTTACGGAAAGAATTTCAAGATATCTATATTTGGGCAATCACACGGGACTGCTTTGGGTGCTGTTGCGGAAAACTTTCCGATCGGGTTTGCGCCCGACTTGGACGAGTTGAAAAAATTTATGGAGCGCAGGGCTTCAAGAAGCGCACTTACAACACCGAGACACGAGGGCGACGAGGTGCAATTTGTTTCAGGACTTAACGCAAGCGGAAAAACCTGCGGTGCGCCGATATGCACTATTATATACAACGAAAACACTCGCTCGTCAGATTACGGCGAGAAGCTCGATATACCACGCCCTTCACATGCTGACCTTGCAGCGTTTTTGAAATACGGTGAGCATTACGACCATCGCGGCGGCGGTCAATTTTCCGGCAGACTTACTGCACCTATTTGCGCTATCGGCGGGCTTTGTATTCAATATCTTCGTTCACAAGGTATTGAGATACGCGCACACATATCTTCGATAGGACAAGTCAGAGACTTGATGTATGAGGCTATTGGTGAATATCCCGACGTTTCGAAAAAAGAATTACCCGTTATCGGAGATTATCTTATTGAGATTTACAAGAGTATGATCGAATCCGCCAAAGAGGACGGTGACTCGCTCGGAGGTACAGTTGAATGCGCTATTCTCGGGTTACCCGCAGGGTACGGTGGTGAGCTTTTTGACGGACTCGAAAGCAGAATAGCTTCGGCTATTTTTGGTATTCCTGCCGTTAAAGGCATTGAATTCGGCTCAGGTTTCGAAGGGGCAGGAATGCGCGGAAGCGAAAACAACGATGAGATAACTCTTAAAGATGGTAACTTTACAACGATATCGAACCGTCACGGCGGTATTCTCGGTGGTATCTCATCGGGAAACCCAATCGTTTTTAGAACGGCATTTAAACCTACTCCGACTATTTCAAAAGAGCTTCGAAGCGTTTCTCTCTCTAAAGGCGAGGAGGTCTCTCTTCAATCACGCGGGCGTCACGATCCTTGCGTAATTCTACGCGCCATTCCTTGTGTTGAAGCAGTTGCGGCAATCGCGGTTTTGGATATTTTAATGGAAAACAATATAATAATTAAATGAGGATATTTTAAAATGAAAGATATAAATGAATTGCGTGCGACTATCGATGGAACAGACGAAAAAATCGTTGAGCTTTTAAAGGAAAGAATGCAACTCTCACGAGAGGTTGCCGAGTACAAAAAAGAAAAGGGCGTTCCGGTTTTTGATGGTGCGAGAGAGCGCGCGCTTCTTGACAAGATAGAAGACCTCGCGGGTGAAGAATATGGCGGATATGCAAGAAGACTTTATATCACGATGCTCGAATTGAGCAGAGCTTATCAAAACAAGATCCTAGAACCACGATCATCACTTTCAAAAGCGGTTATGGAATCGCTCGAAACGACACCGAAGATGTTCCCCGAGAGAGTGTTCGTCGCTTGTCAAGGTGTTGAGGGCGCATATTCGCAACAGGCATGTGACAAGATCTTCAAGAAGCCGTCGATCATGTATTGCACGACTTTTGAGAGTGTTTTCCAAACGGTAAAGAACGGGCTTTGTAAATACGGTATCGTTCCCGTTGAAAACAGTAATGCAGGTACGGTCAACCTTATTTATGAATTGATGGCAAAATACGATATGACTATCGTTAAAAGCACGAATCTTCAAGTGCTTCACTCACTACTCGGAAATACGACCGACCTTTCGAAAATAAAGGAGATATTCTCGCATCCGCAGGCTATTGCACAATGCTCCGATTTTCTCGGGAGTCACAAGGGCATCAAGGTTACTCCTGTTGAGAATACTGCCGTTGCGGCGAAGATGGTTCGCGATTCCGGTCGCGATGATATTGCGGCTATCGCTTCTCCGAGTTGCGTTGAGCAATACGGCATGAAGACTATTGGTGAATCTATTCAAAACAACGAAAACAACAGAACGCGTTTTATCTGTTTTTCAAAAAATCTCGAGATTTATCCCGGCGCAGACAAAACAAGCTTGCTTTTACGCATTCCACACAAGCCCGGCTCACTATATCAAATAATTTCATATTTCAATGCGCTCGGACTAAACCTTTTGAAACTCGAGAGCCGTCCTATTGCGGGAAGAGATTTTGAGTTTATGTTTTATTTCGACGTTGGCGTTTCCGTTTATTCGCCCGAGCTTTTACTCCTTCTTGACCATCTCGAATATTCACTCGGTCGCGACAGAGTACAATATCTCGGAAGTTATCTTGAAGCATAGAGCATTTGGAGGTTATTATGGCAAAATACGTTCGTAGTTTTAAAGGAAATTTCAGCTCGTTTATTAACGAGCTCAACGAGGCTATTCTTAACGGAAGTGTTTCTGCATCACTCGAGGACAGCAGCTCTATTTCTATCGGTGACGTGAAATGTGAGGTGCGAGTATACGAGCGATACAGTTGGACGGGCGGAAACCGCGTAAGTCTTAATATCACTGCGCTCGGTCAAGGCGAGGATATCCACATTACTGCGATAACGTCGGGCGGAAGTCAGGCAATGTTTATGAAGGTGAACACTGTCGGTGAAGAGGCTTTTCTCGAAAAGGTAGCGGATTTTATTGACAATTACGCAAAATAATTTAATGCATCCCGAAAAGCACTCTCGGGATGCTGTTCTATATTTTTTTGGGAGGTACTTATGGTATATCTTATTGCAAAAAAGACGGGACATTCTTTTTCTCCTCTTATACACAAAGAATTTGGGCGATATGAATACAAAACTCGTGAATTAAACGAAGATGAGCTTGACGATTTTTTTAAAAAGAAAGAGTTTTCGGGGCTCAACGTTACAACGCCATATAAAACTACCGTAATGAAGTACCTCGACGAGATTTCCCCTGAAGCTATGAAGATAGGTGCGGTCAACACTATCGTTAATCGCGACGGTAAGCTTATCGGCTACAACACGGACAAGATGGGGTTTTCCTACACGTTGGAGAGTTCAAACATAGTTATTGAAGGAAAAGACGTGCTTGTTATTGGCGCAGGCGGTGCTTCGAAGGCAGTCGTTGCCGCATTTGAGAAATTTTCACCAAAGAGCGTTCGTGTTCTCACACACAGCGAAAATATTCCCGAAAAGATAGAAAAATATCTCGACGCGCAAATAATCGTCAATACGACACCCGTTGGGATGTTTCCAAACAATTATGCATCACCGATAGATCTCGAAAAGTTCACGAAGGCAGAAGCTGTTTTTGACGTTATTTTCAATCCGGCGAAAACAAGACTTCTTTTGGATGCGCATCACAATGGTATTCCATATTTCAACGGGCTTCGTATGCTCGTCGCACAAGCGAAGGCAGGATGTGAACTTTTTAGCGGGATGCCAGTTGATGACAGAGAGATAGAGCGGATTCACGATCTGATATCCGAAAAAACACAAAACGTCACGCTCGTTGGGATGCCCGGTTGCGGCAAGACGAGTGTCGGTCGATATGTTGCCGAAAAACTCGGAAAGAGCTTCGTTGACACCGATGAAGAGATATGCTCGATCGGACGGTCGCCTGCGGAGATCATTACAAATGATGGTGAAAAAGTTTTTCGCGAGATCGAAAGCGAGGTTGTAAAAAAATGCGGTCAAAAAAGCTGTTGCGTTATTGCAACGGGCGGAGGCGTAGTTACAAGGCTTGAAAATTACGATCCGCTTTTCCAAAATGGGATCATCTTTTTTATCGATCGCGATATTTCCCTACTTGCGACGAAAGGTCGTCCTCTTTCAAGCGGAGGGATCGATAAGTTGAAAAAATTATACGAAGAAAGACTTCCGCTTTACGAACGGTTTTCACATTTTAAAATTGACGGCAACGATGATATCACCGCCGTCGGCGACAAAATAATAGCAACTTTGGAGGAATTGAAGAGATGAAGAAAATTCTTATTATAAACGGACCGAACATCAACCTTTTAGGACTTCGCGAACCCGATATATATGGCAAACAAGACTACTCTACTCTTCTTTTGATGATAAAAGAAACGGAATCTGTTCATAATATAATTACAGAGGCTTTTCAATCCAACCACGAGGGCGATATCGTTGACAAGATACAAGATGCATACGGTAAATTCGACGGCATCGTAATTAACCCGGCGGCATACACTCACACTTCGATAGCTATACTTGATGCGCTGAAGGCTGTTGGTATTCCAACGGTAGAGGTTCACATTTCTGACATTAACGCAAGAGAAGAATTTCGCCATCACTCATTTATTTCGCTCGTTGCGAAAAAAACCATTTGCGGTCACGGACTCGACGGGTATATTGAAGCCATCGAATTTCTTTTGGAAAATTTTTAAAAAAAATGTTAAATTTTAAAACAAAACCGATTGAAAAATAGCTTGTATGATGTTATAATTGATATAATAGGTTAATTATAATACTTTTCAAGGAATTGGACTAAAGTTATGATAAAAATAGCAATTTTAGGGCTTGGCGTTGTAGGCGGCGGGGTTGCCGATATTCTCGAAAGCGAGAAAAAACTTATCGCAAAGCATTTCGGCGCTGACTGTGAAAAATTTATTGATGTAAAGTATGTTCTTGATCTTCGCGCCAGCGTTGGTCACGGACTTGATGATAAATTGACAAAAAATATCGACGATATTTTGAACGACGACGAGGTATCTATCGTTGTTGAAACGATGGGCGGACTTCATCCCGCATATGAATTCTCGTTGGCTGCGCTCAAAAAAGGAAAGAGTGTTGTTACGAGCAACAAGGCTGTTGTTTCCGCATATGGTGTTGAGCTTCTCGGATGTGCCGCTGAAATGGGTGTTGCATATCTTTTTGAGGCAAGCGTTGGCGGTGGTATTCCGATAATCCGCCCGCTCACAACTTGTCTTTGCGGCGAGAAGATCTTGTCTGTCAGCGGTATTCTCAACGGCACGACCAACTATATTCTTTCCCAAATGGAAAAATGCGGCGTTAGTTTTGAAGAGGCGCTCAAGGATGCTCAAGCAAAGGGATATGCGGAAAAAGACCCTACTGCGGACGTCAGCGGTGCCGATACTTGCAGAAAAATATGTATTCTCGCTAATTTGGCATATGATATTTATATAACACACGAAGATATTTGCTATAATGGAATCGAAAATATTGAGATGGAAGACATCGAATGCGCTGCTCTTCTCGGCAAAAAGATAAAGCTTCTCGGTGTTGCGAAACGCAACGGCGACAACATTGACGCGTTCGTTTCTCCGATGCTCGTTGGAACGGATTCTCCGCTTTCAATGGTAAACGACGTGTTCAACGCTATTCTCGTTGAAGGCGCTAACGTTGGTGAGCTTATGTTCTACGGAAAAGGCGCAGGCTCGCTTCCGACTGCTACGGCGGTTGTTTCCGACATTATCGAAGCGGCGATGTGTCCGGCAAGACACGTTGTTTGGGAAAAAGGCTCAAAAGATATGCTTTCGAGCGAAGACGGTATTATATCCGCGCTTTACGTTCGCGTTGCGGGCAACGGAATCGCCGACGAGCTTTTGGCTCATTTCGGTGAGTGCAAGATAGTTGAGCATGGCGGTAACACAGCAATATTGCTTCCCGAAAATGATCAAGCATCACATCTTGAGCTTATCAAATCATACAAAGGCGATGTGCTTTCGGTTATTAAAGCCGATAAATAATAAAAATGGGTAAAAAAATATCTCGAAGAAAACTTCGAGATATTTATTGGTGACCCGTAGGGGAGTCGAACCCCTGCCTTCGCCGTGAGAGGGCGACGTCTTGACCACTTGACTAACAGGCCGATTAACTTTTGCCTAAATATATTACCACATTGAAGTTCAATTGTCAAGCATTATTTTATACTTTTTAGCATTTTTAGATATTAGGGGAAACAAAAAAATATTAATCAAAGGAGCGAAGATTTTATGAACATAAGCGAACGTTTAAAAAAAGTTGGGCTCACGTTATTGATCGCCGCAGCTATTGCCGCGGTACTGGTAGTGATCTTCCAATACGCGCTTCCCATCGTTTTGCCGTTTGTTGTTGCTTGGTTTGTGGCGTTGATACTTCAACCGATCATCAACTTTCTCGGCAAAAAAGTCAAGATACCGAAGGGGATATCGGTAATCATACTCGTTTTATCAACCGTATTTTTGCTTGCGTGGGCTATCTACGCTATCGTTGTACGCTCGTCAACGGAGCTTTTAAGCTTAACGCAGTCGTTATCAAAGGCATTCGAAAACTTTTCGAGTGACCAAAGTAATATTGATGCCATCCTCGACAAGATCAACAATCTTATTCCTTTCGTTGATTTTAGCGAATTTTTGCATAATATTTGGGACAATCTCGACTCATACATTGCCGAAGGCTTGAAAAAGCTCGTTAGTCTTGTTTCTTCAAACGTTGTTCCGCTTATAACGAAGATCGTTATGGCGATCCCGAACGCCTTTATTTTCTTTATCATTACGGTTATTTCCGCGGTTTATATTTCTATTGACTTTAAAAAGATCAACTCTTTTATCGCATATCAATTTCCCGAAAAATTCCGTTCATTTATGAGTATGGTCAAGGAACAATTCGTTTCTACGATCGGAAAATATCTTCGTGCTTACGGATTAATCATATTTATTACATTTACCGAATTGTTTATCGGGTTTTCGATACTCGGCGTTTCGTATTCGTTTATCATTGCTATGATCACTGCATTGGTAGATATTCTCCCCGTACTTGGGACAGGAACTATTTTGATTCCTTGGGGTGTTTATATGATATTTGCGGGGAACTATTTCCTCGGTATCGGAATTCTCGTTCTTTATGTTCTCATTACCGTTGTCAGACAAGTGCTTGAACCGAAGATCGTTGGTTCATACGTCGGGCTTTATCCTCTCGTTACCTTGATGGCGATGTATATCGGTTCTAAAGTGATGGGATTTTTTGGTCTCTTCCTCTTCCCCATTGCGATAATTTTGCTCAAGAAGCTGAACGACGACGGTCGTATTAAGCTTTGGAAAATACCCCCTGAGATACAGAACGAGCAGGAAAAGAAGTCAAAGCTCAGCCGCATACGCGAGAAAATATTATCCCGAAAAGAGAAAAAGAAAGATGATCCTAAGCAAAGCGGCAAGGGAGATAATAAAGAGGCTTAATGATGCATCATTCGAGGCGTATGCCGTTGGCGGCGCTGTCAGAGACCTCTTGATGAATAAATCCCCAAAAGATTACGACGTTACCACAAACGCCAAAACCTCTCAAATAAAGGACTTGTTTCGAGACAAACATGTTATTCCGACAGGCGAAAAGCACGGCACAATGACAGTTATAAGTGGCGGTGAGCCCGTTGAAGTTACAACCTTTAGGCAAGACGGAAAATATATCGACTCACGTCATCCGAGTGAAGTCATCTTCGTTGAAAGTATCACCGAAGATCTTCGCAGACGCGATTTTACAATCAACGCTATTGCATACAACGAATCGATCGGGATCGTTGATCCGTTCAACGGGGTTAACGATATTGGTCAAAAAACTGTTCGCGCTGTCGGTGATCCAAAGGAACGCTTTCACGAGGATGCGCTAAGGATAATGCGTTGCATTCGTTTCGCATCTGTTCTCGGGTTTAGCATTGATGACCGAACTGACCAAGCACTGAAGGAATGTCATAAACTGCTTGCGGCTATTGCAAAAGAACGTATTTTTAGTGAGTTGAAGTTGTTTTTAAACGGTGACTTTCGCGACGTTTTGCAAAGTCACCTTTATATTTTTGAATTTTTATTTTCGGGTTGGAAGCAGCCGAAATCATATTCGCTTAATTTTGGTGACGATTTGATTTCAAGGCTTTCGTATTTTTTCAGTGGATGCGAAGTTGAAAATGTCAAGAAATACTTTGAGTTTCTTAAATCGGACAACAAAACGAAATCCGACGTTTTGAAGGTCATACGTTCACTCGATCATCCTACTATCACTTCGCGACGCGACACGCTTCTTTTTCTTTCAGAGTTTGGGCTTGAAAACGCGCAAAGATCGATATCACTCCGAAATCGAGATGGTGAAGCAGCGTTTCTCAAAGAATATGAGAGCGAATGCTTTCTTTTGGAGCATCTTGATATTGACGGGCATGACATTCTCGAGCTTTCTATAAGCGGAACGATGGTTGGTAAGGCAAAGAAGTTGCTTCTTGATGCCGTTATCAACGGTGATGTCAAAAATGAAAAAAGCGAGCTTTTGCAATATTTGGTACAAAAATACGATTCGGGCATATATTGATAACAAAAGACTAAAAAGGAGCTGACTTTTTTGGCATCAATATATTTAAGTCCATCCGTTCAAGAGTATAATATGTATTACGATGGAAGCGGAAGCGAAGAATATTACATGAATCTGATCGCTGATGCTATGGAGCCATATCTAACCGCATCCGGCATCACTTTTACTCGGAATTCACCCGATATGTCTGTTAACGAGGTCGTTCGACAGTCAAACATGGGTAACTACGCGCTTCATTTGGCGCTCCATTCCAACGCTGCGCCCGAATCATTATCGGGAAGGCTAACGGGAAGTGACGTTTATTATTACACATTTTCTGATGTGAGCAAACGCGCTGCGATAATTTTCTCCAACAACCTGAAGAATATTTATCCCGATCCAAACAAGGTTCAAATTCGCCCCAACTCGACTTTTGCGGAGCTTCGGCGCACCCGCGCACCTGCGATACTTGTCGAATTGGCATATCACGACAATCCTACTGATGCGGAATGGATAAAAAACAACATTGGCGCGATAGCTCGCACTCTTGTTATTGCCACAACAGAATTTTTAGGTATTCCGTTCGTTGAGCCGACGCCCATTCGAACCGGGGTCGTTCGCACACAAGGCGGAAGACTAAACGTCAGACAGCTTCCGTCGATGAACGGCACTGTTATCGGACAGATTCCAAACGGTTCGAGTGTTCTCGTGCTTGGCAAGACAGGCAACTGGTATATCGTGAACTACAATTCGCTCGAAGGTTATGCTTTTGCGGATTATATTTATGTCGATTACAATTAAAAAATTGCAATTTATAAAACAAAAAGCTTTCTGTATAAACAGAAAGCTTTTTATTATTCTTAGGTTTAGTCTGTCCAATCGTTATAAAAGATTATCTCATCGGGATCACGATATCCGAGAGTCTCGCGCGCAATCTTTTCGATATTCTCAACGGTAAGGGGAGTTTCAAGGCGAATGCTTATTTTCTCGATCTCGTTGCCGAGCTCATCTATTTGCTCTTGAAGCGCTTCTTTTTGGCTTATCAATGAATCAAGCTGGGAACGAAGATTTACAGCCGAGGTGATAAAGAAAACGATAACAACAACTACTGCTATTTTGACAAATATATTAGTTCTATAGGCTTTCATTATACTTTTCCTCCAATCCAAATCCTTTTCCAACTTTTTTGATTGCGTTTTTTATTAATTTTTTGCGTTTATAATTTTGTTTTGCTTTTCTTACTTTTTTTATCATCCACCCAAACGCGAGGACGAACGGTTTCTTTATTGCTTTTAACAAGCATTTGATTATCCTTTTTATGAAGGATATTATTCTTTCGTTTGCTTTATAGACGAGCTTTCCCAGTGTAGAATAGTAGAGTGAAAAACCGACAACCGTTCCTGCTGCCGCAAATCCTCGTATTCGTCCGCTTCCAAAATTGAACGCTAACAAAAGGAACGAGAAGGTTGCAAACAGGCAAAATATGATATCCTCGAAAAAAATTACGGTATTATTCTTTGGCAACACTATTCGCACGAGGCGGAATACGTCATATACCACGCCGAGAAACACACCCAACATCAACGAAAAAACAAAATATTTCGTATCCCCAAATGATGAAAATTCAAAAATCATAATCAGCCGAAAAAGCGAAAGCCTTTTTTTGTTCGCGTTTTATCGGAATATACCAATGCATCGACCACACCTTCAACGATAACCTCACCGTCGCCATTTTCCTTTCCGGCGACTGAAAGCTTCGTTATCGTCAAATTCTTTCCCGTTATCGTTAACAGGTTCTCCCCAACCGATAGGTTAACGATCGTGTCGTCAAATCCGATCACCTCGGTAACATTAGTTACAGTCAATTTTTTTCGGGATTCTAAAATCAATTTATGAGTGAGTTCCATTTTATAACCTTTCGATCAATATATATCTTTGTGACATTTTATTCATCGAATGGTTATATTATTACGATTTACTGCTCGTTTTTGATAGTTTCGATTACTTCATACATTTCTGAAGCATCGCTTTTGTTTGCATGCTCGTTGATCGACAAAACTCGTATCTTTACTCTGCGAGTTCCGAACGATACCGTCAACTCGTCGCCGATCTTAACTTGATACGATGCTTTCACGGGGCGTCCGTTTGCTTCAACATAACTGCTGTCACACGCCTCGTTGGCGACACTTCTTCTTTTTATTATTCTGGAAACTTTTAGATATTTATCAAGTCTCATTATTTCGCCAACTCATCTTTGAGCGCTTTGCCGGGGATAAAGGATGCTGTTTTTGTTGCGGGAATATCGATCTTTTTCAATGTTTTCGGGTTGAGACCAACTCTTGCTGCGCGTTCTTTTACTTTAAAAGAACCGAAGCCTGCGATGAGCACTTTGCCACCGTCAACCAATTCTTCGCTTATAGCTTCAAAAACTGCCTCTACTACTGCTTCTGCATCTTTCTTTTTCATTCCTGTTTTTGCAGATACTACATCAACCAAATTAGACTTATTCATTTCATTCTTCTCCTTATTTTTGTCTTATTAAGTATATCATTTATTATCTCTCAAATCAAGAGCTTTTTTCTCTTTTTCAGTCATTTTTCGCAACATTTCGTTCATATTTCGTCTTTGCCTCTGCCCATTTTTGAAGCAAAAGCTCTTCGTTCAACGAGTCGATCGAAATATTATCTTTGATTATACTCTCTTCCATCAGCTTAAATCTGCCGATAAATTTATCGGTTGCATCGGAAAGTGCCTTTTCGGGCTCAACTCCTTGCATCCTTGCCAAGCATACTGCGGCAAACAGAAGGTCACCGATCTCCTCGTGAACGTGCTCACTGTCAGCGTTCATTACCTCTTTTAGTTCCTCAGCCACTTTTGCGCCCGAATCGTATTTATCCTTATAATCGAACTTCAGCTTTGAGCTTTTTTCGCCGACCTTATTTGCTCTTATTAATGCAGGAAGTATTTTCGGGATACTTTCCATCTTTTCGGCAACTGTTTTTCTGCCCTTTGAATCGGATTTGATCTTATCCCAATTATCGAGCACCTTTGCGCTCGTTTTTGCCTCGACGTCTCCAAAAACATGGGGGTGTCTTGAGATCAATTTTTTACACACCTCATCCAAAGTGTCGTCAATTGTGAATTCGTCGTTATATTTACCTATAACGCCGTGGAAAACGCTTTGGAGCATTACGTCTCCTGCTTCTTCTTTCATCAATTCGACGTCGTTATTGTCTATTCCCTCACAAAGTTCATATGCTTCTTCGATCATATTAACTCTGATAGTTTGATGAGTCTGTTCTTTATCCCAAGGACAACCGTACGGACAACGAAGCATTTCAACTATCATTTCGAGGTCATCGAATCCATATTGCTTTTTCCCAAGCAATTCATCACGTTTTATTTCAAATAATTCGCGTGTCCAAGTTATTTTATCACGCATTTTTTCTCTCCTCCATAAAGCCGAGCTTTACCAAAATTTTGAATATTTTTTCACCTTTCGGGAGAAGCTTTATTTCGTGTTCGGGAAGTCCTTTTATCAAAAGAAGGACAAATGCATATATAAAAGCTCCAAATAACATTGCAATAGCTACGGCAACGGCGTTTTTGAGTCTGCCCGTACTTCCGATAATATGTATTACTGCGTTAAATGCTATATATGCTCCGCTTCCACATCCTATTGCGGCAAGGAGCGGTTTTACTGCCAAATTTATTATATTCAATTTTACACCCGCTTTTTGACGCAAAAATCGGTTATTCATATATACTGCCGCTGCATAACAGCATACTGTTCCTATCGGTGCGCCGTATATACCTATTGCCGGGATATTGAGAAGCACGAGTGACATAACGAATTTCACTGCAACACCTGTCAAAACAGATATTATCGTATACCATTCGAGTCCGTTGGACTGCATCAACGCATTGGTCGTTGAATACATCGTTATAAACACGATACCGAGCGCAAGGATAGAAAGCGCTGCGCTTGAAACGTCGAGCGAGGTTACGACACTGCCTGACGCAAGTGTATTTACTATTGTAGATGTTGTTGAGCTGCTGTAAACGAAGGAGATTATTCCCTTAGCCAACACAGACATACCGAGCGCACACGGGAGCGCGAGTACAAGTGTTAGGTGCATTGCGGAACGCATATATCGTTCGGCGCGTTTCATATTCTTTTTCGCAAGTGCCGCTACGACTGCCGGCAAAGCGCTTATTGCTACTCCGTAAATTATCGAAGAAGGCATATTGGAAAGTGTTTCGGTGATATTCGTATATGCGGAATATGAAAGTTTTGCGGCCGTTTCTCCAATATGACCTCTTAAAATTCTTACTATCGTAAACAGATCTATTATTCCCGAAAGATAGAGCGCCGCAGAAGTCAGAGAAACGGGGATCGCGATCATAATGAGTCGTTTCGCAATTTTTTCATTGCTCATACTCTTTGGATCGGTGCAAGAAATCGGAGTACGTTTGTGACGTGCATAGGTTATCACAAGGTAGATACAGCTAAGCACGACGCCTATCGTTACGCCGCTGATAGCATATGCGGCAACAACGTAAAGCGGGAATCCTCTTTGCATTGCGTAATAAGCCGCGCCATAACCGAAAATGAGTTTCATCAACGCTTCGATAAGCTGGCTGACACCTGTTGATACCATTTCCTGATGACCTTGGAAATATCCTCTGATTGCGGATACGATACAAACGAATAATATTGTCGGAGCTATTATTCTTATTGCAGTGCTTGCCTCGGGCATACCCGAAGAAGCGGCAAAAGAGTTTGCAAAAAGAAACATTATCAAGGTACATATGGTTCCGATGACAGCAAATATCGTTATTGTAATTTTAAAGATACGGTTTACCTCGTTGCGTCTGCCGAGCGCGTTGCTTTTTGCAACAAGTCGCGAAACAGCGATCGGGAGGCCGGTAGTCGATATCAAAAATAAAATTGAATATATTTTATATGCCGCGCTGTAATAAGCCATACCGTCGAGCGTGATCAAGTCGGTCAACGGTATTTTCAAAAGAGCGCCGATAACTTTTACGATCACATTGGATAACATCAATACGAGCGCACCTGCGGCAAAGCTTTTTCCTATATTTTTATTTTCCATAAGTCATCTCCGAAATATTTTCAGATAAATTCTCTCAAAAGTGAATCAGTCGGAACTGCATCATAACCGATAGGTTCTGCGTTTTTAACATATTCGAGGAGTCTTTGAGCAGTTTTGTAATGCTCGCTTGTCTCTTTAACCTCACCAAGCACCTCTATCGCGCGGTTTTTGAGCACTCCCGTTTCATACTCAAATCCCGTTCTGATACTTGCATCGGCGGTATCTTTAAACGGATATATCCATTTTTCCTCGCCGTTTCGAACGCTTTTCCACATATCAAGAGTTCCCTCGGCATCGGTTCCTCTGTATCTATGGTCACGCACAAGACGGCGTATCAAACGAACATCGGCGCTCGGGATGCCGAATTTTTCGTTATCCTGAGGCTCGAGATACAATCGGAACACTTTATCATTTTCTGTATGCTGAAGTGTTATTATCGGGTTAAGTGCATGGAGTCCTTCAACGATACAGACGTCTCCGTCCTCCATATCGATCTTCGTGAACGTATTATCTCTGCATTTTTTCACAAAATCAAATCTCGGAGCATAGACAGGTTTGCCTGCGCACAGGCGTTCAAGAAAATCAAACAAAAAGTCGAGATCAAGGCTATAGAGAGTCTCGAAATCCTTTTCTCCGTTTTCGTCAAGCGGTGCCTCATCGGTATTGAGGTAGAAATCATCGAGAGATACGGTATATGCCGTTCTTCCGCTTTTTTCCAACTGTTCACAAAGCTTTCGAGTTGTTGTTGTTTTTCCGGAGCAAGATGGTCCGGAAACGAATATTATTAATATTTTTTTATTGGCATTTATTATTTCTACGACGTCGTCAAGACTTTTTTCATACATCTCTTCGCATTTTTTGGCATAAAGATTGTTGTCCATTATTTAGAGCCTTTCTGATTTATAATCTCCAATATTTCTTTTTCGTAGATATTATGTCCTCTTTGCAAGTATTCAAACGGATATTTGGGGAAAGCGAAACGTTCTATTCTTCCGCCGGTGACTATTTTCGTCAATGCTGACGCTCCGCAAGCAAAAACTGTGTTCCTGTCCTCCATAGTCATTATATTATAAAGACATTCTTTTCCTTTTTTTGAATAGCCGCAATTTTCAGCGTTACCAACGGTATTTTTTTGGCGATAGAGGTAATATGGTGCATATCCGTTTTTAGCAAGCTCGTTATATGCAAACGAAACGCATTTTTTCGCCATTTCGCCCTTGGGATCGTAGAGATTCTCGCTACGAAGTGCGGCGGCGTTTTTGATGCTCATCGTATGCACCGTAATATTATCGGGGGCAAGCTTGATTATATCGTCGAGGGTGTTTTCAAAAGAATCGAAGGTATCCTCGGGAAGACCTGCGATAAGGTCGGTATTTATTTCAAAATCAAATTTTTTCGCCACATCATACGCCTCAAAAAATTGTTTTACCGTATGATGTCTTCCGATATTTTGCAACACTTTTTCGTTTAGCGTTTGCGGGTTTATACTTACACGAGTTATTCCGCAACGTTTTGCGGCAACGAACTTATCCTCCGTTATTGTATCGGGGCGTCCCGACTCAAGTGTATACTCGCGAACACTCGTCATATCGAAATTTTCGTTTATAGTTGTTAGCAAACGATCGATATCATTTGGTTCAAGTGTTGTCGGAGTGCCTCCGCCTATATATATGCTTGATAGTCGCATTCCGCTTTTTTTCACGAGGTCTGCGGTCAGCTTTATATCTTCGACGAGCATATCCATATATGCCGGAATAAGCGAAAACAGTTTCGGTCCGCTATACGACACGAAGGAACAATAATCGCATCTCGTTGGGCAAAATGGGATCGCAACATAAAGTGAGCAATCATTTTCTGTTATATCTCTCAATATCTCGCGTTGGCGCGATGCTATGTCGAGGCACATTCTTATTTTTTCTTCCGATGCGGAATAATCATTTTTAAATATTTGTCTGACCTCTTCTTCCGTTTTTCCTTTTTCAAGGAAACCGAGGGCGCGTTTTGCAGGGCGAATTCCTGTTAGCTGTCCCCAAGGAAGCTCAAATCCGAAAAGTCTTCTTCCGCATTCGAGAAATGCTCTTCCTGCTGCGACCGATGCAGCGCCGGACATATCATTATCAGCACCAAGAAGCATCGACGGTGTTACGAATGCTTCGGCTTTTTCTTTTTTTGTTGCGATTTCTATGGTGAGACAGCACCACACACCGCCGTTTCGTTCCTCCAGCTCAAAAGTCGCACTTTTATCTTCAAGGATATTGTCCTTCGGGAACTTTTCCCCTTGAAAATAGAGCAAAAGAAGAGTTTGGAAAAAATATTCGTTCAGATATTCTGTTTTATTATTAACTGTCAGCTTCATTTTCCTACCTTAGCGACGTGTTGAATAGATCAAATTTACAGGTCCGTCGTTATCAACGGATATTTTCATATCTGCGCCAAACACACCTAATTTTACGCAAACGTACTCGCTCATTTCTTTTGCGAGGCTTTCATACATCGGCTCGGCTTTTTCGGGGCGCGCCGCGCTGATAAATTCGGGGCGACGTCCATGTGAGGCATCACCGCATAGTGTAAAATTAGAGACAAGCAGGATCTCACCGTCTATATCCGTCACACTTTTATCCATTTTTCCCGCTTCATTTTCAAATATTCTGAGTTCACAGATCTTCTTTGCGGCTTTTTTTATATCGGTCTCGTCGTCATCCGCAAAAACACCGACAAACACCGCAAGACCTTTTCCAATTTTGGAGATCAATTCTCCGTCAACGGTCAAGGTAGCGCCATTAACTCGTTCACACAGCAATATCATACATATCCTCTTTTTACTTCTTTGATACTCTTTATACGTTTTAAGTTGTTCATTATCATTTTGAGCTGTTCGATACCGTTACATCTGACTGTCGTGAGCATTATAGCTTCACCGTCGGACTGCTCTTTCATTATGATTGAAGAAACTCGTATTTTCATTTCACTGAGCGCCACTGTTATATCTGCCAAAACAGTTGGAGTATAATCGGCGTGAATATTGAGAGTAGCCTCAAAATCAACGTTGATCGCTTTATCAAGCGCTTTTCTCGTCCAGCTCGCAACTACCCAACGGTCTTTTTCGGATGGCGTTTTGAGTCCTTTCGTTGCATTTGGGCAATCGTATTTATGAATAGAAACACCAAAGCCTCTTGTAATAAAGCCGATGATACTGTCACCCGGAAGCGGATTACAGCATTTTGCAAATTTAACTTGGCAACCGCTGACGCTATCAACGATAACGGATTGGTTTTTATCGTCGCCGCGACGTTCCGTTTTCTTCTCTATCTTCGGTTCATCGACAACGTTAGGGCTTACGACACGGTCAAACTCATCCTTGAGCTTAGCCGCCATTTTCGAGACGGACATTCCGCCATATCCTATATTATTATACAAGTCATCGGCGCTCGGCAAGCTGAGTCGTTGGCTTATATTTTTTACTATCTCGTTCTTTTGCGCTTCGGTAAAATGTCTTCCATAGCGTTTTAATTCACGTTCGATCTCATACTTACCGACTATAATATTTTCCGCTCTCATTTCTTTTTTGAAAAATTGGCGGATCTTATTTCTTGCCTCACTCGAACGAACGAGCTTCAGCCAATCACGGCTCGGTCCTTTTGAAGATGCGGAAGTGAGCACCTCAACGATCTGTCCCGTTTGGAGTACATAATCGATAGGAACGATATTTCCGTTAACCTTTGCGCCGACCATTTTATTTCCGACTGCTGAGTGGATCGCATACGCAAAATCGATACAGTTACTTCCGTTAGGAAGGCTTACAACGTCGCCTTTGGGAGTAAAGACAAAGGTTTCGTCTTCGAAAAGGTCGATTTTGAGTGGGCGGAGGAATTCCTCGGGGTCATCGGGGTCCTTCTCGGTTTCGAGAAGTGTTCTTACCCATTGAAGCTTTTGATCGAGGGTATCATTTCCCTGTTCTCCGCTCTTGTATTTCCAATGTGCAGCTACACCGTATTCAGCGATAAGGTGCATTTCCTTCGTTCTGATCTGTACCTCAAACGGTACGCCGTCGCGGCCTATTACCGTAGTATGTAACGAGCGGTACATATTTGGCTTCGGTGTCGAGATATAATCCTTGAATCTACCGGGAATCGAGTTAAATCCCTCGTGTATTGCGCCAAGCGACGCATAGCATGCTAGCTCAGAATCAACGATTACTCTGATCGCATAAAAATCATATATTTCGTCAAACGACTTATTCTGGTTATACATTTTGCGGTAGATACTGTAGATGGATTTTATTCTGCCGTCAATAGTATATTTTATATTGTATTCGTCAAGCAATTTACAGATGCGGTCTTTTGCCGCCTTCAAAAAGTCGGCTTGTTCGCCGTATCGGCGTTCTGTGTCGAGAACTACCTCTTCGTATCCGATTGGATCGAGATATTTCAGAGCGAGGTTTTCAAGCTCCACCTTAATACGTTGCATACCTAATCTATGTGCAAGGGGTGCATAAACGTGCATCGTTTCAAGAGCGATCGAACGTTGCTTTTGCTCGCTTCGATATTCGAGAGTACGCATATTGTGGAGTCTGTCCGCGAGCTTTATAAAGATGACTCTGATATCCTTTGACATTGCAAGGAACATTTTTCTGAGGTTTTCGATACTCTCATCCTCTTTCGTTTCAAAAGGAATGTGAACGAGTTTTGTCAAGCCGTCAACAATATCGGCAATTTCTTGACCGAATTCTTTTCGAAGTACCGCAAGGCTCGTTTTTTCGGAGCAATCCTCGATAGTGTCATGCAAAAATGCCGCGCAAACAGAAGCGGTATCAAGTTGAAGCTCTACAACTATTTCCGCTACTGCGATGGGATGGATTATATACGGTTCGCCGGATTTTCGCACCTGTCCCTCGTGCATTTGCTCGGCATATTCATACGCTTTTTTTATTTTTGCTATGTCATATCCATCTATTTTAGATATTTTTTCAATAAAACCGCCTATATCCATTATTTCCCTTTCTCCTATTCTAACGCTTTGATCCGTTTCAAGATTTCGCTGTCATCAAGATTTGTTTTTCCGCTGAATGAATTCAATTTTACCGTTAACTCGTCACCATTTTTCTTAACTGTGGCGAGGTTCATTTCTTGAAGCACGTCCAATATTATCATAAAACGATAATATCCAAGCGCTTCATTTTCTGCTTTTATCGAACGTCCCATCAAAAAGGGGCATATCTTTTTTTGTTTGCCGCCAAGCACTCTCGTAAGGTGCTTAAAGGTTTCTCTGAATTCCTCGATATTCGGCACACCGCTGAAGCATTCAAATCTTTCGATATATTTTTTCTCCTCGAGAGTTTCATGTTCTATCGTGCGCTTCGTCGGATAGACGTCACGAACAAGCATTTGGACGTTTACTATTCCGTTATACTCATTGAGATCGAGCGAGAAGACTATATCGCACTCGTCGTTTTCTCCAAACTTAAAATCGTCAAATTTCATCCCGAAATACATTGCAGTGACAGGTCCGTTTTTGCCGTTTATTCTGAATTTAGTATGCTTTCCGCCGCCTACGGGCATTAGCGAATGTATTTTTACGTTTTTCAGCAAGAATAGCGGCATTGGGTTTTGTGGCCCAAACGGCTCAAGGCTCGAAACAGCTTTAAACGTATTATAGTTTATTTCTTCGGGTTTAATTTCACAATCGACCTCAAACGAGGGTTCCGTTTCATCGGTGAAATGCGTTTTTGCATATTCATTGATTTTCGCCCGAAAATCGTCGAGCTTATCAGTCGCGACCGATAATCCTGCCGCAAGCTCATGGCCACCGTATTCAAGCAAATAATCTTCACACGCCATCAGCGCTTCAGTCAGGTTGAAGCCTTTTACACTTCTGCCAGACCCTTTTCCTACATCGGAATCGATCGAAATCAAAATTGACGGCATACCGAAACGCTCGGTTATTTTTGATGCAACAACACCGATAACACCTTGGTGCCAGCCTTCATTCGCCAAAACCAAAATACTGTCGTCTCCAAAATTGCCTTCATTTGTCATCAAAACTGCTTCGTCAAATATTTTTTTCTCTGTTTCTTGGCGCATTCTGTTTATTTCGCAAAGCTTATCTGATATTTTCTCCGCTTCTTCGGGCGATTGCGCCAACAAAAGCTTTGCCGCGAGAGATGCGCTTGCTATTCTGCCCGCCGCATTGATTCGCGGGGCGATAACAAATCCGACCGTTGTGGAATTCACTTTTTTCACAACAACGTCTCCACTGATTATTCCCGAATTTCTCATCAATGCGCGAAGTCCTATATTTTTCGTTTTTGCAAGTCGTTGTATTCCGTGGGTTACGATCAATCTGTTTTCATCGACCATCGGCATTACGTCTGCTATCGTTCCGATAGCGACGATATCGGAATATTCTTCTATAATATTATCTAAATTCTCGTTGTTTTCAAGCGCACATATCAATTTAAACACAACACCAACGCCTGCAAGCATTTCAAATGGGTATGTGCAATCTTCACGATGTGGATTAATTACCGCAAAAGCGTTTGGCAGCTGTTGGCGGCAACTATGATGGTCCGTTATAATAACATCCATCCCAAGACTTATTGCCAAGTCTACCTCTTCTACTGCCGTAATTCCCGTATCTACCGTTATAAGCAAGTCTGTTGCTTTTGAGAGTGAGGTGATCGCCTCTTTATTCAATCCATATCCTTCTGATATGCGTTCAGGGATAAAGTAGGAACAATTTGCGCCCTTACCCGTCAAATACTTATAAAGCGCAGTCGTTGCGGTTACACCGTCAACGTCATAATCACCGTAAATGCAAATACGTTCACCGTTTTCGAGTGCTTTATTAATACGCTCGACGGCTTTTTCCATATCCTTCATCAAAAACGGCGAATGAAAGCTGAGGCGTTCAACATTTAGAAAGCTATTCGCTTCCTCTTTCGTTCGCACGCCTCTTGTATATAGTATCTTAGCGACTATAAGCGGAAGCCCCGTCTCACGAGAAAGCATCTCAGAGACGGTCAAATCCGTTTCTTTTATCGTTAGAGTTTTATATCGCTTCATTAAATAACACCTATTGTTCGTCGATGTCCGTTATTACCAATTTCTTGTGGAAAAAAGTTTTTGATCCAACAGAAAGATATATTGCAAGATATGCCGCAGGTAAGGATGCAAAAAACATCACCAACGCGGTCGTCATACCATAGCCAAGCATTAATGCAAACACAAGCGCGGAAAAGACGAGCGGTATTCCCCAAAGGAGAATTCGCACCCAAGTCAGACTTTCGGAATCGAGCAAAACATAGTCACCAACCTCGGCATCTATTTTGTTTTCGGCAACACGCCAATATCTTTTTGCAAAAGTACAGGCCTCACATCCGCCGTCACATTCCTTGCAACGTTTTGACTCTGTTATAACGACCAATGCCTTTTTTGCTTCTTTATCTGACTTTATCAAATAGCCTTTAACCTTTTTCACTGCGGCTTCCTTTCTTTACTCGTTGATAATAACGTTTATTTTGTACTCACCGAATGCATACACTCCCGTATTATCGAAATCTGTGAAGACTTCAAGCGGAAGCTGATATTCTCCCGACTGATTTCCTTCCAACACACTGAGATCGACCTTTGCGTACAACGAAGTCTGCGGGAACGAAATGAGTGCCGGCTGAAGTCCGCGCAACGTCACAGTCAATGCCGTTGCACTCAATCTATAGTTCATTCCTTCGGGCACATTTACCACTTGTATATTGTTGAGGACCATTGTTCTCATCATATTATTATGAAGAGTTATTCTGAGCTTTACTACGGTTTCGCCCGTCACACATTCGATCCCCTTCGGCAAGGTTATCGGCAAGGATACCGTACCTGAGCCTGCTATTTTCGACTCATCTACGTCCACTATCAGCTCATACAAGTCGTTCATCGCCTCAACCGTGCCACGCACGGTCAAAAGTCTCGGCTCTGCAACAACAGTTGCGTTGGAAAGCGAATGAACTCCGCCGATAAATTGAGTTTTGATCGGGATCTGCGCTTCTTTATACACAGGCAAAGAAAGCATTACTTCCTTCGTGCCTATCGTTACGTATGGGTTCGTTATCTCGTCTCCGTTTTCATCACGAAGCACGATCATTTTTCTTGCGTTTACTGATCCTGTAATTTTATCAAGCTCCAGACTGCAATATGCTCCCGTTATGCTTTTTAGAACTGCTTCGGGTCCGTTTACAGTTATGCTTGACGGAGATGCGGAGATATTACCAACGGTTAGTCCGCTTTCGGTATATCCCGTATACGACGGATATACCGGCACGTTTATCGTAGCACTTTTATCGATATAGAGCCAGAAATTCGTCGAGGACATTTCGGAGATCTCAAGTCCCGACGGAACGATCACGTCTACGGGGCAAGATATATTACCTGCTTCCGTTACATTCGAGATATCTATTACAGCGCTGATATCGCTAACCTTGAGGCGACTGATATCACTTTTTCTGCCTTTTACAGTCACGTCGATATCGTTATCATAGCCCGAAAGCACAGTCAAGCCGTTTGCATTACCCTCAATACTTATCGGAATGTTTGTAAATTTCTTTTCATACGTTGGGCTATCATAATCCTGAACGTAAAACCATATACCTATTGCCGCCAACAAGCAGATTATTCTGGCGATAAAATTCACAATGCGACTTCCGCCGTTCGGCTTTTTTTGTTTTACTTCTGTTTCAGGCTCGTTGATAGCAAGAATATTAAACTCGTTTTTCGCCATCGTTATCCCCACCTTTTTTAGAGAAGAGCTTTTCGCTTTTCTTTGCGAACGCACTTACAGGACGTTCTTTATGTAAAATGCCGTTAATGTATGACTCCAAGGTCTTTTTTGTGAATCCGCTTCTGAGAACACCGTCAAATGCTACGGAGATAGTTCCCGTTTCTTCGGAAACTACTATAACGAGCGCATCGCTGTTTTCACTTACACCGAGCGCTGCTCTGTGTCTTGTTCCAAGCTTTTTGTTTATATCGGATGTTTGGGAAAGCGGCAAAAAACAGCCTGCCATATAAAGTCTTCCGTCACGTATTATTACCGCGCCGTCGTGAAGCGGTGTGTTTGGAAAAAACACGGTATTGATAAGTGAGCTGGAGATATCGGCATCAAGCACCGTACCAACTTTCATATGGTCGCCAAGCTTAGTGTTACGTTCCAAAACTATTAACGCACCCGTTTTTTCTTTTGAAAGTGTTTCTGCGGCGTTACACACCTCGTTGACATACACTTCCGTCTCGTTTTCGCGGTTGAAGTTTTTGAGCGAGCTGTTACCGATCTTTTCAAGCATACTTCTGAGCTCGGGTTGGAACACTATTATAAGCGCAATTAGTCCAACCTGGAAGAAGTTCTCAAGCAAAAATTTGACTGCTCCGAGGTTGAAAAGGTTACTGATTATAAGGACACCCACGACGATCAATATTCCGATAGACAATTTTCCCGCACGTCTGTCGCGCATAAATTTATATGCTGAATAGAGGATAAACGTTACCAACAGTATATCGATAATATCCGCCAACTCAACCGTACTGAGCTGGTTTATGACATATGTCCACAATTCTTTTATATTCATCACGAGCACTCCTTTCTCACAATAAAAAACTTCTCTTTTTTAATTATATCATGCGCAAATTCCATTGTCAACGAAACAAATGGAGAAATATGTCGCCAATTTATTTTTGTTTTTATTTGATGCTATTCATCAGCTCCGCGAAGCTTTTCAATGCATTTGCGCGGTGGCTGACACTGTTTTTCTCATTTTCAGTCATTTCCGCAAAGGTCAT
>JAZRTU010000076.1:0-5750 GCA_045652185.1 Eubacteriales bacterium
GGCACAAGCGCGGCGATAAAGGGCGGTATCTCAACGGGAGACCTCAAAAATATACGTTGTCAGGTTGAGCTTTCCAATACCTACCATTTGCACGTCAGACCGGGTAGCGAGATAATAAAACAACTCGGCGGAATCCATAAATTTTTCAATTGGGATAAGCCTGTTTTGACCGATAGCGGCGGATTTCAGGTCTTTTCTCTTGCAAAATTGCGTAATATAACGGAAGAAGGCGTAACTTTTGCGTCGCATTTTGACGGCGCAAGAATATTTATGTCGCCCGAGGTCAGTATGCAGATCCAATCTAACCTCGCATCAACTATCGCGATGGCGTTCGACGAATGCATCGAAAACCCGGCGCCGTATAATTACGTTAAGGATTCGTGTGACAGAACGACACGATGGCTCTATCGTTGTAAGGCGGAGATGGAGCGACTCAACTCGCTTCCCGACACGATAAACAAAGATCAGCTTCTTTTTGGCATCAACCAAGGCGGAACCTATGAGGACCTCAGAATAAAGCATATGAAAGAGATAGCCGAGCTTGATCTTGACGGATATGCTATCGGCGGACTTGCCGTTGGTGAAAGCGCAGAAGAGATGTATCGTATTATCGATTGCGTTGAGCCTCATATGCCAAAGGATAAGCCGAGATATTTGATGGGCGTCGGAACACCGCTCAATATCATTGAGGCAGTCGATCGCGGAGTTGATTTCTTCGACTGCGTAATGCCATCGAGAAATGCTCGCCATGGCAACCTTTTCACTTGGAAAGGACTTGTAAACCTTAATAACAATAAATACATCCTCGACGAACAGCCGCTCGATCCCGATTGCGACTGTCCCGTGTGCAGAACGTATACGAGAGCGTATATAAGACATCTCTTTAAAGCGAGAGAGCTTCTCGGAATGAGACTTTGCGTTCTTCATAACCTCTATTTCTATAATACGTTGATGATGCGCATCCGCGAGGCAATAGAAGAAAATAGGTTTGACGAGTTCAAGGCGGAATACCTGCCCATACTTGGTCGTAAATTATAATATTTATCGATTTTAAAGGTAACACTATGAACATTTTGTATTTTTTTGCTGCATCTATATCGCTAAAATGCGGAATAATGCTTTTTGATATTTTCGCCGAAGACAGTCTTGTCGCACTCTTGTTGACGTTGACTGTGGCGGTGTGCGCCTTCTTGAGCGCGCATTTAACGTATCCAAGCGGCAAAGGAAAAACAATGGCGTTCATAGTGTTTTGCGTTTTATCCGTAGCATTCATCGTTTTGGATAATATGTTGTCGGTCAATGATCTGGAGTTGGCATGTTTCAGACCAATGACACTTTTATATCTCGTTGATGTTCCGCTTTTCGTGTATTTCAATTATTGGGGGGGCAAGGTCGTCGAAGAATTGGAAAAACGGCAGGTTATGATATCCTCGGCGTTTTTGGTCGTTTTTTTCGTTAGCTTTGTCGTAATTTGGAATATTCGCGACGTAGAAGGCGCAAAAACGATATTCTCCAATACTACCCAAAGCGTGTATGCAACGAACGGATATACAAAGAGCGAATATTTCTCCTCGGCGGAGGAAAAACACGTAGTTATCATCGAGGTCCCTTCGCTGACAGATGCGGTTTTGAATACGAGAGTGGACGGAAAACCTCTTTTGCCAAACTTTTCCGAGTTTTTTGAACAAACGTTGTATTTCGATAATTTCTACTCGGAAGTATACGATGGAAGCGTAGATATTCAGTTTGCGGCAATAAATTCGCTTTTTCCGACGCTTGATAACACTATTGCATCATACCACGAAAACAAATTCAATTCACTTGCAAATATACTTGATAAAGCAGGATACAGAACGACGAGTATCGGAACTGCGCAGATAGGGCTTCATAATAGAGGAGATATCCTTCGCGCCTGCGGTTTCGAGGAGATAGATGTTTCAAACGGTGACAAGGAATCGTATCAAATGGTCGTTGATGCAACAACGGGAAACACCAAAACGTTCCAATATGTAACGCTTTCCACAAGCGCATATCCGTATATAAGCGAAAAGACGGTCGATACGGAGTGCGGTGACATTATTAATGATATGGTCAATTCGTTGGTCGAAGCAGACAAGCTTTTCGGCGAATTTATCGAGCAGATGAAGGAAAACGGCGGATACGAAAAGACGGTTATCGCCGTATTCGGAACAGCAACCGAGCTTTCGGTCCATAAAAGAGCGTCGCTTTCGAGTTATGGTATGTTCAGCGGTGAGGAATATCTTGGTTTTCAAACGTATTGTGCACCGTTCGGAATAAGAGTTCCGAAGTTGAAGCCAACAAGCTTCGGTATCGTTTCTTCGATATACGATATCTTCCCAACGATAATGGATGTTTTGGGGCAAACCGATGAATATATGCTCGTCTATGGTGATTCGGCGTTGCGTTCATCGAGTAGCGGAAACGCATTTTTCGTGCTTGGAGATGCTTATCGCGGCTCATACGTTGACGGAGATCATATATATATCAAAGCGAGAAACGGAAACGACCAGATATATAATACCGATCTAAGTTATGCTTCATTGAGCAGCTGCTTAAAGCGCTCAAAAGAGGTTATCAGAATGGTTGGAGAATGTGAGTTGTTTTACAAAAAGAATATTTTTGTTAATATGGATCCAAAAACATTCTCTGATATCGCGAGTGAAAACGAACGTGTTACACTCGTTTCACCACTGAGCGAAGACTCATCTATTGGTGCATTCTATCGTGATGATCTGCTGAAACAGGGAGAAATAATTACAGTCGATAAGCTTGATGGGGCGTGCGTGAATATCAAGCTCGACTCCGATACGTTGCGAGTCAAGAATATACTCGACGGCGAGGCAGAAACAACCGTTGGTATTTATTATATCAACGAAATGATAATTGGAGCCAAATCGTTAACACTTGCGCCGTTTGGTGACGGGGAAATATATGTTTCGTTTTTGATCGATGGGGCATATACCGAATATTTCAAAATGAACGATGTCGCGGAGCAAGACTTGGTAACTATCACAAACGGAAACGCGAAAGCAAAAGACGACAAAAAGATCGAAAAAATAAAAATAAAAGTAATACTCGAAGGCGAAGATGAGTTTTACGGCTTGAACGTGGTCGTTGGTGATGCGTGCTATAAAGGCGGAAACGTTGAAACGGACAGCTTGATGAAGTTTGATGAAAACGAGCTGATATATCCCGAAAACGAGGACGAAAAATATACGTGGCTTTTGAACACGATAGAGAAAAATCTTCTCGGCAGAACTAAAAATAAAACAGCCGACAGCTTGTATGCTCTGGTTGGAAGTATTGATAAAGATGAGATTTTAGTCTTTTTTGACAATTATGACTCAAACGCCGTAAAGGAAGCGCTCAGCATAGGCGCAGTAGTAACCGCGATAGATAAAAACGGAGATGCTTACGTTTTGGTCGGATATGACGAAAAAGGATTAAAAACAATAGACAAAAAAGGAAAAATAATTGAATTTGATAAAACTGATTGGGAGGGCAGAGTAATGGTAGCACAAAACAACGACAAAGAGCTTGTTATAATTGAGGATTTCATTCCGATCGAGGCACTCATTCGTCCCGGATACGTCAATAACGATAAAAAATATATCGTTATACACAACACAGGAAACTATTCGAAGGACAGCGACGCAGCGTTGCACGCGCTCTATCTCCACAACCAAGCCGCATCGGCAACACCGAGAGAGGCTTCGTGGCATTATACGGTTGATGATAAGGTAGTATATTACCATATCCCCGACAATGAAAATGCTTGGCACGCAAGCGACGGAAACTTTGGAAACGGAAACTATCACGGAATTGGTATCGAAATATGTGTTAACGGGTTCCCCGAGGTGTATTCGGGCCCTGCATATGAAATTTGGCTCGTTCAGTTCAAAGCTGCTCTTGATAACGCCGCAAAGCTGACGGCTCAGCTTATGGTCAAATATGATCTTGATATGAGCTCGATCAAGCAACACTATGATTTTGCGCGTGATAAGAAAAATTGCCCGATGCAAATGCGTTATAACTCAAAAACACAAACGTTTGAGCGCGATACGGGTGATATGTGGATATACTTCCTCGAAAAAACAGAGGCAGAATGGAAAAAGTTGAAGAATAAATAAAGGTGAAAACCACTTTATATTATAAATTTTGGAGGAAAACTTTATGAGAAAAATAAAAATAGGTGTTGTTGGCGCAGGTAATATTTCCACATCGGCGCATCTCCCTGCGTATGCACAATACGACGGAGCAGAGGTAGTTGCTATTGCTGACATCAGTGAGGAACGCGCAAAGGCGGCGGCAGAAAAATTCGGCATTCCGAAGTATTATACTTCCGTTGAGGCTATGCTCGATAACGAGGATGTCGAAGCGGTAGATATCTGCGTTTGGAACAATGGTCACGCCCCCGTTGCTATCGAGGCGGCAAAAAGAGGAAAGCACGTTATGTGCGAAAAGCCTCTCGCGATGAATCTTGAACATGCACTTGAGATGCAAAAGGTGATCAAAGAAAGCGGTGTCAGATTTCTTCTCGCCGTTCCGGGCAGATTCAGAGAAGATAATATGAAAGCGCGCGAGCTCTATGAAGCAGGTGAGTTTGGAGACGTTTATTACGGTAAGACCGCATATATAAGAAGAAGAGGAACTCCGAGCGGCTGGTTCACTGATAAAAAGACGTCGGGCGGCGGTCCTGTTGTTGATATCGGAGTACACAGAATAGATGCGGCTTGGTATATTATGGGTTGCCCGAAGCCGACGAGAGTCAGCGCGGCAACGTCTTATAAGATCGGCGATTACCAAACTCTCGGAGTAAGCAAATGGAAAGGCACACCTTGTCCCGATAACCAATTTGATACCGAAGATATGGGCGCAGGCGCTATTCACTTCGAAAACGGTGCAGTTCTTATTTTTGAAGCAAGCTGGGCTATAAACGGTCCTGACCACCAAGATACACAGGTTTGCGGAAGCAAGGGCGGAATCGTTCTTGATAGCAAATTGACATTCTACGGTGAAAACGCGGAGGGATATCTCCATACGGAAGAACTGAACGTTGAACATCCTCATAGTCCTACTTATAATGAAATAGCTCATTTCTGCGATTGTATCAGAGAAGATAAAGAAACAAAATTCCCGATCGACCAAGCGGTTGAGCTTCAAAAGATGCTCGAGGGTATCTATGAATCTGCTCGTCTTGGAAAAGAAGTGGTGCTCTAAATGAAAACAAAATTTTGCGGCGGAGTTGTCGTTGTCGGCGATGAGCCGATAAAGGCAGACGTTGTTGTCACAGATGGGATCATCACCGCGATTGGCGAATGTGAAGAAGCATGTGACAGAGCTGTCGATTGCTCGGGGTTGTATCTTTTCCCCGGAATGATCGATACGCACACCCACGGCTTTTGCGGAACAGAGTTTTCGTCCGAAGAGCAGAATTTCGAAAACGGTTTGATGCTTGAGGCAGGCTACGGTGTCACAGGTGTCGTTCCAACGACGAGATGCCTCCCGAAGAACGTGCTTGTTAGCGCGATAAAGAATATCGTTCGTGAGAAAAACGCAAAAAGATGTGGTGCAAGAATACATGGAATACACCTTGAGGGCCCGTTCGTGTCGCCTGAAGTCAGCGGCTCACTCGATAAAAGTACCATTTTTGAGCCGACCGTTGAGCTGACAAACGAGCTTTTGGAAGCAGGCGAGGGACTTGTGAAGATCGTTTCGCTCGCTCCCGA
>JAZRTU010000077.1:0-22920 GCA_045652185.1 Eubacteriales bacterium
CGCGGATAAATGGATGATAAGCCGTCTGAAATTATATGCCCCAAAAGGTGCGGGCGTAACAATAAGCTATTTCTTCCTCGGCTCCGAAGCGACCGAAACACCGTACGTTGAGGAGGAGAGTGTGCCCGAAAGCTCGAGCGATGATAGTGTACCCGACGTATCGTCAACCACCTCAAACGATCGCTCGAATGATATCGCTCACGACACCTCGCTACCCGAAAAAAACAAAACAGGGAAGTTTATTATCCCTGCTTTACTCGGAATATCGGCACTCGCTTTCGTTTCGTTACTGATCATCAAAAAGAGAAAATAACAAATAAGCTTCTCGAAACTCGAGAAGCTTGATTTTTTATAGCTTATTCTTTAATAAACCACTTCGTTCTGAAACAAATGAAATAAAAGATAATGCAAATAGGAATGGCAACAAAAATGTCAACGACCGAGTGTTGCTTAACAAAAACTACCGAAAGCATGATCAAAATGCCGTTTGCGATGTGGAAAATCTTCCAAAGTGGGTGTTTCATTCCTTTAGCATGAAGCCCCGCGAAAGTACACGCCCAACCTCCGATAACGTGAAGCGACGGGCAAACGTTCGTGTTCGTGTCGTATGCGTAATAATCTTGCATAAATCGAACGAGCGCATTATCTCGTGCAAATTCTGTCGGACGTAATTCCTGAGCTGTCGGGAAAATGAAATAAATAATAAGAGTTACGCCGTATGTAAAAATGAAGAACCAGATCATTTGGCGATATACATTAATATCATATATTAGCGTATAAAGATGCATCAAAACTATATAGGCGAACCAAAATATGTAGGGTAATACAAACCACTCGAAAAATGGGATTAGATCGTCAAGCGGAGAATAAACAACAAAGTATTCTTGGACAGGATAATACTTTTCAACATAGCTGAAGAGCAGTCCGTGTATGGGCCAAAATAGTAATAAAAATAAATATTTATATTCGGTAAATAGGTTTGAGAACCTTAATTTTAAATAATTTTTTTCAGGTCTTATCATCAAAAATCACACAGAAGCAAAATCGTCTTCCTCAACTAATCCTTTCATCGTTTCAAAAATAATTTCAGATGTATTTAAATTTTCCATCTCAGTGATATTGCGCTTCAACTCAGCGAGTAATTCGTCATTGCCAAGCACCTTAGCGCAATGCTTTGCCAATTCCTTCGGGTCCTCGCCCTCAATAGCGCATCCGTTCTTCAGAAACCACAGTCTGTTGTCGTCCTCGCACGCCGCAACGACGTTGATAAATGCCATTGGCAAATTCTTTGCGTTAGATTCAGTAACGCTGAGTCCGCCCGGCTTCGTGATATAAAGATCTGCGCTATCCATCAAAAGCGGAATGTCTTTAACGAACCCGAGTACGCTGATACTTTCATCATCGCCGAAAAGCTTCTCAACCTTGTCGAACAGTTTTTTATTCGTTCCGCAAATGACGGTAAGATGCCATTTCACCTTGACCTCTTTTTTCAACTCCTCGATCATCTTTGGAATAGGGCCGCAGCCCATACTGCCACACATCAAAACAACGTGACGCGCATCCTTATCTATCCCGAGCTTTTTCTTCGCTTCATCGATATCGATCTTGTTATAAAACATCTGGCGGATCGGGATACCGCTTGTTATCATTTTGTTTTCGGGAATATTTTTGCACCTGAACTGTTCCGCAAGCTCGCTGACAGGCAAAAAGTATATGTCGAGATTACTGGCTTTCGTTCCCGGAGTTAAAGTATAATCGGTATGTACGAGCGCAGTCTTAACGTCAAGATAATATTTTTTTGCACCGGCAGTCAACATCATCGCCGCAAAAACGTGAGTGCAAATGACCGCATCATATCCTCCGTCGCGTATAAACTCAACTAATTTTTTTGCGCCAAGCGCAAAAAACTTATATGATGCCGACTTGTCTCCAAAAGTCACGTTTGGAAACTTTTCGATAATATTATAAGAGAATTTAAAAACAGTCGGTAAGTGTCGGTATATTCTAACGTGCCAACCCGAAATGAAATCAGAGGCATGAGGGGAGATAAACCGAAGAGCGTCTTCGATAACACAGCACTCGCCCTCGCGGTCGTATACCTCCTTGATAGCCGTAGCGCAAGAATTATGACCTTGTCCTGTGTTGCAACTCAATATCAGTGTTTTCATAATGTCTTTCACCTTGTTTTTTCTTGGTGCGCTCGTATAATTGGATCAAGCGCGGTCGATTATAGCGTTGGATAATAACGAAAGGCAAATTTCCAAAAACATTAAGAACAGCCACGATCATACCACCGATGCCTTTCCAAATGCGACAGCATTTGAACCCCAAAAACATCAATGAAATATGAATAATTTCAGCAATATAAGTTTCCTTTATCATAGTGGGAAGCATAGCGCGATAATCCTTATTGATATCCTTGGGCGGCATCAACCTAGTAAACAACTTGCTCATATCAGGAACCTTTTTCTGCCATTTGTGAACTTTAATAAGATTGTAAAATTCGCTTTCCTTTTTTCCGTTAAACAAATTGAAATGGAAACGCTCCCAAGGAATATCCTTATTTGCGAGCAATCTCCCAATCATAAAACTGAATGCTCCAAGACGCGCGAGATAACTCACACATACAAGAAACTCCATTTTTATAAAACACCCCATTATTAAATTTCATCTGTCTTTTTAATTATAACACAAAAACCAAGTCTTTACAACAGACATTTATAAATTTTTGTCGCTTTATTATATTAGTTGTGCGTGAAAGGAGATGCAATAAACGCAAAAAACTCACGGATATAATAATAGGGAATAAACCCAATATCACCATCGTCCGCCGCGATAGCAAAACCATCGTATCCCGCAATGCGTTTGAAAAGCTTCAATGAGCGATATATATGAAATCCGTTTGTGACGATACCGACTCGAACGTTGTCTCCGTTGATATGCTCGAGCGAAAACGTCATATTTTCGAACGTGGAAGTCGATTTATCTTCCATAATTAGTCGCGACGAGTCGATCCCCATCCGTGTCAGTTCGTTGAACATACACCTCGCCTCGCTGATAAGCTCGTCGCTTCCTTGACCACCCGAAAGAATAGCAATAGTGTCGGGATTAGCTTCGAGGTAATCGTATGCCGTTTTAATTCGTTCCCCAAGCGGTCGTCCCGGGCTTGTCCCAACAACTCGCGCACCGAGTACGATAATATAATCTGCGTCATCCAACGGCTCGCTCGCCGCCGCGCTGATTATTATACATTCATAAACGACGAAAACTATAATGGCACAGATCAGAAGTGATATATATATCCATTTTAAAACCTTTTTCCGATCTATAAACTCAACAGCTTTTTTTGAAAAACAAAAAATGCTGCCCTTCAAAATAAAGAATAACGAAACCGCGAGGATTCCAAGCGGTGCCAAATCGAAAAAACCAACAATAACCGATATGAAATAATAATATATAACGCCGAGTATACCAAATAATGCCAACGCACCGTTATATACATAAAACAACTTACTTTTAGTCATATTTCCCCCATAAAAACATAGATAAACAAAAAAGCCGAAACGAACTCGTTTCGGCTTAAATGATAAAAATTATTCAGTGAATGTTTTGTTGCAAGCAGGGCATTCGATCTCTTCACCGTCAAGTGCGTTGTCAACGTAAAGTTTTTCACCGCAGTGAGGGCATTCTGTTTCAAAGAAATCACAGCATTCATCATCGTCTTCGCAATCGCAGCAATCGCAGCAATCGCAATCATCGTCGTCACAGTCGCAGTCGTCGCAATCGCCGTCGCAAGTGCAATTTGCACACTCGCAATCTTCGCAATCGTCTTCACAATCACATTCTTCGCAATCGCAATCACAACCACAGTACTCACAACCGCCGCAGCAATCGCAATCATCATCATCGCAATCGCATTCGTCGTCACATTCATAGAAATCAGCTTCCAAATCGCCGAGGTCCATGTCGAGCTCTTCGAGATATTCGTTTTGTAAAGCTTGTTCGTCTTCCAAATCAAGAACGGAAAGAGCGATGTCCTCGAGAAGATCAGCCATAGCTTTGAAGAGTTTACCTTCGTTGGTAGTGGTATCGTAATTCATACCTTCCATCAAACCTTTAATATAAGCAGCTTTTTCGGAAATATTCATTTTTTCGTTACCATCCTTTCAAAAATTGAAAAATTAAACTCTTTCGAGATATTCACCTGTACGAGTGTCGATCTTGAGAACGTCGCCTTCGTTGATGAACATAGGTACTCTGATAACCGCGCCTGTTTCGAGAGTAGCGGGTTTAAGAGCGTTAGTAGCTGTATCGCCTCTAACACCGGGTTCTGTAGCTGTAACCTCGAGTTCAACGAACATCGGGGGTTCTACTGCAAATACGTTGCCCTTGTAGGATGCAATACGGCAAGTCATGTTTTCTTTAACAAACTTAAAGTTGTCACCGAGCTTATCGCTGTTGAGCGGAATGAGCTCAAATGTCTCTGTGTCCATAAAGTAGTAGAGATCTCCATCAACGTAAGAGAATTCCATATCCTTACGCTCAACGAGCGCAGGGGGGAACTTATCAGTAGGGTTGAACGAACGTTCTACAACCGCACCGGAAATAACGTTTCTCATCTTTGTACGAACGAACGCTGCGCCTTTACCGGGCTTAACGTGTTGGAACTCGATGATCTGCATTACGTTGCCATCCATTTCAAATGTAATACCGTTTCTAAAATCGCCGGCTGAAATCATAATTCCTCCATTTCTCCTGCGCAAAAAACGGCAGGAAAGACCAATTTTTTATATTTACACTACATTTTACTATAATTATCGAAAAAAATCAAAAGTTAATTTATCTCAATTAAAACTTTTTTTGAAGAAGTTAGGTTTTCACAACCACTTTCCGTCACATAAACGATATCTTCGATACGAACGCCGTATTTTCCGCCGAGATAAATACCCGGTTCAACCGACATAACTACTCCTGCGGGAATCGGTTTGTCATAGCTCCATGCAAAATTCGGACCCTCGTGTATCTCCATACCGAGCGAGTGACCGAGTGAGTGACCGAATGCACCCTCGAATCCGCAAGCATTGATGTGATCTCTTGCCGCCGCATCTGCTTCCTTGCCGGTGATACCTGCCTTGATAACAGCGAGCGCTTTCTCTTGCGCTTCCAATACAGTATTGTATACCTTCTTCATATCATCGTCAGCTTTTCCAAGTACGACAGTTCTCGTCATATCGGAACAATATCCGTCAAAAGCAGCACCGAAGTCCATCGTCAAAAAGCTGTTTTTTGTCAATTTCTTGTCGCTCGGAACACCGTGAGGAAGTGAACTGTTAGTTCCGGAAACACAGATAGTGTCAAACGCCAATGTGCATCCGTTTCTTCTGATGAAATATTCAAGCTCAGCCGCAACCTCGTTTTCCGTTACACCGTCTTTTATAAATCCAAGAACGTGTGAAAACGCCGCATCTGTAACTGATTGAGCCTTTCTGATGTTTTCGAGTTCCTCGGGAGTTTTGATCTTTCTGAATTCCTCAACGACACCGGTCTTTATCTCAACCTCAACACCGAGCTTTTCCTTTATTATCTGCAACTCAAAAGCGGTAACTCTGTTTCCGTCAACGGCGATCTTCGTAACGTTCTTTTTCGCGAGAAGATCGGAAACCATCCCGAAAAGCGAGCCTTCTTGCAAAACCACCTCGAGTCCTTCAGCGAGTAGTCCTTTGCTTTGCTTGATAGTCGCCATCTCATAATAACGAAAATCAAGGAAAAGTGTTCCACCGTCCTTGTCAACAACGAGCGCGCCCGCGCTGGAGTTGAATCCCGAAAGATAACGTCTGTTTATGTTGTCAATAAATAAAAATGCGCCGGCGCCACAGCTTTCAGCCGCTTCATATACCTTTTGTAGCTTGTTCATAATATTATACCTTTTCAAAATTTAGTTTTTCTTTGCGTTTTCACGAAGTGTTTTTAATTCGTCAGCGGTGAAAACGTATTTTTTCTCGCAAAATTGACAGTTTATCTCTGTCTCGGCTTCCTTGAGTATTTCCTCATAATCAGCTTCGCCGAGAGATAAAAGTACCTTTTCGCATCTTTCACGCGAGCAGTCACAAACGTAGTCTACCTCTGTACAGTCAAACACCTCATGCTCGATCCCATCAAGGAATTCAGCAATCAGCGCTTCAATACCGCCGTCACAAAGAAGATCAACGACAGTCTTCGCCTTCATCGCGTTCTTTTCGAGCTTCTCAGCGAGTGAATCGTCTGCGAAAGGAAGAAGCTGAACGATAATACCGCCTGCCGCTTTGATGGAATAATCAACGTCAACGAGCACACCAAGCGCGCAAAGAGTCGGTATTTGCTCACTGTTCACGTAATAAGTCGCAATATCCTCTGCGATCTCCCCCGTAACAATGTTGGAAAGCCCAATGTACGGTTCTTTTCCGCCCGTGTCACGAATTACTTGCATGATCCCGCGACCTACACCGCCACCAACGTTGAGCTTGTTGTCAGCGCGAAGCGGGAGATCAACGTTCGGGTTTTGAATATAACCCTTGACATTGCCGAAATAATCAGCAGTGCAAAGGATCGTGCCAAGCGGGCCGTCACCCTTAAAACACATTGTGAATTTTGCGTTTGGCTCAGACATGAGCGACGCCATCATCGACGAGCCGAGAAGCGTTCTTCCGAGTGCCGCCGTCGCAGTCGGCGCAGTTGAATGTATTTGTGACGCGCGAGTAACGATATCCTTGCCGTCAATAGCCATAAATCTTGCACTACCGTCCGAGGTAATGCCTCTGATAAGTGTTGCCAAAAATAATATCCGCCTTTCAAATTTCTTTTCGAGCGATAAAATATGCTTTTTCGGATGTTTCGGTCAAAGCGGAAAAATCCAACGCGCCGCATATCTCCAAAACACTAAATCCGTTTTGCTCTAAGATCTCTTTTATCTGCTCGACAGGGTAGAGCCTCTGTGTCTGTAACTCCGTTTGCTTTTCAAACGCACCGTCATCGCGCTTTTTGAACATGGTCAAAATGAGCGAATGGATGGGTTCTTTATAATCGTTTTCCCAAATCAACGTGTCACCGTCATCCGTTTCATACACAAAACATTTTTCACCGTAACAGTGCTCGTATCTGTATTGCGTGTTAACGTCAAAAACAAAAACACCGCCTTTTTCAATGTAATTTGCTGTGAGTTTTATACATCGTTCAACATCACGCTTTGAGAGTAAATAATTCAGAGTGTCAAGCGTGCTGATAACAGCTTGAACAGTCCCGTACAGTTCAAAATCGGCAATGCTTTGGTTGATGAGCAATAGCTTGTCGCTGCGCTCACGCGCAATCGTTAGCATCTCAACGCTGTTATCAACGCAAACCATTCCAAACCCCTCGTTTTCGAGGAGCACGGAAAGACTGCAAGTGCCGCATCCGAGGTCGAGAATATCGGAAACGGAGATTGCGCTGTGTTTTTCTATTGCCTTCAATATAAATTTCAAATATTGTTCATAATAGCTTTTGTCGCTGAGCGGGTCGTAAATACCCGAGAGGGAAGTAAATGCGTTAGTGTTCATTATTATTCGGGAAGCTTGTTGAGGATGATATGATAACCGTCGTTGCCGTAACGAAGCGCACGATTTACTCTCGTGATCGTAGCAGTAGAAAGCCCCGTTGTTGCGGCGATCTCGCTGTATGTGATACCGTCGCGGAGCATTTTCGCAGCAGCAAGACGTTTGCTCATCTCTTGGATCTCACTAACTGTGCAAAGGTCGGAAAGGAAATTGTAGCACTCGTCGGCGCTTCTGAGTAGCGCGAACGCATCGCAAAGCATGTCGATCTGTTCATTTCTAATTTTATCTGCCATAATTATGATATGTCGGCTAAGCCGAGTCCTTTCTCCCCAAATTGAGTATATATTAAGTTGGCATATTGGGGATATGCCGAAAAATTATTCTCTGATAATGATTTCAAAAACTTGCTTCTCGGAAAGACCGTCCGTGACATCAACGAAGAATCTGTCGTGCTTGTCAAATCCTTCTTTTGCAATGTATTTGAACGAGCCGTCGTTAGCGAGCGTAACGCTTCCTGTTTTCGGTGCAGAGAAGAGTGTAACGATGAGGTCTTCACCCTTTTTCGAAACAAGCTTTCCGTCAACGATAGTGCTTCCTGAAAGCGGGAACGTTGTAGTTTCAAGTTCAATATTGCAAATAGGATATTGATGTTTAACGAAACGATAAGTATCGTCGTAAACTTGGTGAATGACCTTGTCAGCAGAATGGTGTGCGTTGTAGAATTCACCGGGCCCCCCGTTTTGATAGTACATATGAAGTGCGTTCATATATCCCATCTGCGCGCCCACCTTGAGATACATTCTGTATTTTGCGATAGCTTCAACACTGAGCCCGCCTATCTCTATCTCAACGCACATTCCGAGCTTTTTCGTCGTTCTCGCGTTAGCATAAACGACTTCAGCGGGGTTTTTCGTGAATGCATAGTTCGGTTGCATACAAGCGACCTCAAATCCGAATAGCTTCCAATCCTGAAAACCGGGCGCTTGATACCACGGTATCCAAATCGTCGTGTATCCGAGTGAGCGAACGTAGTCGGTAGTATATTGAATAAGCTCAAGATCTGTCTCGTCGGAGTAATTGACTTCTTCGTGGAACCAGTAGTAGCCGATAAGATTGAGATTGTCAAGATTCGCTTCATTGAAACGGCGCATTTGCTCGTCAATAAGCCAGCGGATAGCCGTTTTTCTGTCTTCAATAATATTAAAATCAAGACTTCTTCCGCTTCCGTCAATGTCGCCAAAATCACGTTGCGTGAATGTCGGGAAGAGGATAGATAAAAATACTCCAACCTTGTGCTCTTCCGGAAGTGATAGCTCCTTCTTCATTTCGCCAACGGCATCATTGAGCGCAAAAACGTTATAATCGGGAGCGAACGTGTTATCAACGTAGTATTGCCAATCGGAGAAATTGCCGGGGGATTGTCTGTTGTCGTAGTAGAATCCACCGCTTGGCGCCGCCGAAACGAACGGCAAGAAAAGGAAGCTGTCAAAAAATGTGTCTGTCATCTTTCCTTGCTTGTAGTATGCAACGTAGGGAAGAAACTTTTCTTTTGAAAGCAATCCTGCGGGCGGGTTTTTGTAGAGACAGTTGTATGCGAGCATTATATCGTGTACGCCAAAGTAATCCTCGGGCATAACGTATTTATTCGGAAATTGGTGCGAGGCCTCGCGTTCGGGGACGATGTCGAAAGCACCTTCGATGGATTTCGTTCCAAAAATCTCGAGCTGATCGCAGAAGCACCAACAATCAACATTGAATGTGATCGAAACAAAACGCGCCTTGAGCGGCTTCTCGAATTTAGCGCGCAGCTTCAAAACCGCATCGCAATTACCCCAATCGGTGTTGGAAATAACCGCACCGGTCTGCCATTTGTCAGCATCCTCGGAAACGCGAACGCGAACGATGCGAGGCGGGTGAACCCCGGTCGATTTTTCAAAAAGAAACGAGCCGCAAAATTCATAAACCGCAGATATCTTTCCCAAATCATAAAAAACGGTTCTCTCCATCGCACGGTAGAATTTGAAAAACGCAGCATCTGTATAAGTTGTCGTAGAAGCAAAAATACCGTCAGTAAGCTTCATTGATGACTCAGGCGTGTTGTTGAATTCGTTATCGAGAAGCATCTCTCCCGCAGATACAATAGTTTGCGGAAGCGAGAAAATAAGATTTTGATATTCGTTATAGTCAGAGTCGGACTTGTCCCAGTAGATCGGCGTCCTTTCCTTTTTTGGTGCAACCTGTGAATAAATTCCCATATCATCAATTTCCTTTCAAGATGATTGTGTAATATAAAACTATATTAATATGCTAATACGCATACTAATTATAATATATAAAGAAAAACTTTTCAATAGATTTTTTTCAAAAGAGTAAAATAGTTTATAAAAACCAATGAAAATATGATAAATCACTTGACAAAATAGTACTAAAGTGCTATAACAAAAATACAAATTATAGGACAGTTTTTAAAAACTGTCAAAACAAAAAAAGAAAGGGCAAATTCACAATGAAAAGAATTGCAACATTATTACTCGCAGTATTAATGATCGCAGCAATGATTATCCCCGCTTCCGCAAAAGCAGGCGATGCTATCATTACTCTCGACATTAACACAGGCGCAATGTATTCCAGCAAACCTCCGAAACACACTATTTTGACAAGAATCGGTGAAAACGATACTATCGTTGAAGTTACCGATTATCTCCTCGTTGATGATGCTGGAAAAGACTATAACTATTTCTATGTTTACACAGTAGAAGCTTCCGGCGATGACTATGTTATCACAGCTATCGACACACGCCTCGGCAGACCTGACGGCGTAAAAGGCGATACAGTTATCCCCGAAAACGGTTTCCTTCTCTGCTTCCAAGCAGGCGACGAAGCTAACAAAGCTATCATGGATACAGTTAAAGTAGGTAACTACGTTGAACTCAGCGGCGTTGACCTCAACGAACTCGCTACATTGGATGCAGGTGCTAACCCCCTCGAAGGCGCAGCAACAGCTACAATTAAATCAACAGTTCCGGATTCCTACATCTGGGCTAAATATGATGGTACAGGCGATGCTCCCGGATTCCAAATCGTTCTTGGCGAAGAAGAACTCAGCTTCTTTGAAGAAGGCAAATCCTACCAAGTATTTGCTAACGTATGGTATTCCGAAGATGCAACAGGTAACCTTTATGCAAACTTTTATGCATATGAAACTGCAGCAGCAGCTGACGAAGGAACAGGTAACTGGGACTATATGAACTCTTTCCAAGACTTTGCTAAAGCTGAAACAGCTGGCGATAATCTTGGTAAATGGGCTGAGTATACTTCATCTCTCACAAACTTCAGTATCGACACCTACAACAAAAGAAATGACGGCGTTGACGGAACAGGCGCAGACGTAGGCTGTAAAGGTATGACTCTCGGTATTGGTTATTATAACGCTAAGGGAGAAGTTAGAGTTTCTTCTTTCGGAATCAAAGATGCTGATGGAAACGTTATGTACGAATTTAAATTTGATACAGCTGAAGGTCTTAAATTCGTTAGCGGAATGACAGGAGATAACAAAGGCACATCTTGGGGCGTAGAAGGTGAAAAAGTTGTTACACCTCCCACAGAAGATGCTCCCACAACACCTGATGTTGACACTCCCAATACAGGCGATATGACAATGGTATTCGCACTTGTTGCTATCGTTGCAATGGCAGGCGTTGTAGTTGTTAAAAAGAACGCAAGATAATCTTTTTTAAATATTTTTGAAAAATTCTTCCCGAAAGGGAAGAATTTTTTTTATATCTGTGTTATAATATAAAGAAAAAAACGAGGAAATAAAATGATCTTCCAAAGAAAATCGACGAGAAGCTATAAAAACGAACGTGTCAGCGACGAGCTTAACGAAAAAATAAAAAATTTTTTTGAATTCGTTATTCCGCTTTTTCCAAATTTGAAAACTAAGTTTGAAATAGTAGATAGAAAAACAGCGCATTCGATAATGCCATGGTTGCCGCCGCAACTAATAGCAGTCTATGCCGATGAAGGTGATGACGCACTCCTCAACGCAGGCTTTATGGCGCAACAGGTCGAACTTTATCTTCAATCCGAGGGCCTCGGCGTTTGTTGGGTGGGACTTGGTAAACCTACTAAGGAAATGAAAACTCTCGACGGCCTGCGCTTTGTTATCTACCTTGCCTACGGCTACCCGAAGGGCGAGCTCTATCGAAAGAGTCTCAGCGAGTTTAATCGAAAGCCAATGAACGAAATAAGCGACGTTGATGACGCCCGTCTCGAATGTGCGAGATACGCCCCGAGCGCTTGTAATAGCCAGCCTTGGTATTTTATACACAGCGACGAAAAGATACATGTCTATCGTAGCTCAAATATAATAATAGGAAAAACACCGATAGTCTATTTCAATAATATCGATATCGGAATAGCTCTCGCACATATCTATCTTACTCACGAGGGTGTGGAGTTCTCTATCGATTGCGCCGCGCCGAAAAAACAAGGCTATAAATATATGATCTCTCTCCAAATACCATAAATGAAATGGGACTTGTGTTTTTGCATAAGTCCCATAATCAGTATTGAAAAAAATTAATTTTATGCTATAATGTAATCGAACGAAGCGAACGAGCCGTTCTTTTTTAACCGCCCGAAAAGAACATTTGTTCGTGAGTTTAAATTATATAAAGAAAGGAACGAAATTGGACTATACTGTATTTGCAAAAGATCTATTAAAAAGAAAACTAGTGCTTGAAACTGCATATGAAGCGATGTCGGAGGAGCTTTGTGAGCTTGAGTCGGAAAAGACTTCGACCGTTGCGCATAACGAGGTAAATATCTCCTCGAAAGGAACCAATAAATCCGAGGATAGATTGATAAACCTGATCTATCGAATCGATGACGTAAAATTCCGCCGCGGAGTTGTTGAACGTGACTTAAAGCTCATCGATAGGGGGATGAGCGCCTTGACCGAATATGAAAAGGATATAATAAACGGTTTTTTCGTAACTGAAACGAAATATGCAGCAGATAAGCTGATGGAAAAATTCTATAAAGAGCGAACGATGATATATAACGATCGCTCAAAAGCACTCGAAAAATTCACTCGTGCCATCTACGGCATGATAGCTATATAAATTTAAAGCTATCCACCTTGGTCGATAGCTTATTTTATATACAAAATAAACAACAAACCACTAACTCCATTACGGAATTAGTGGTTTTCTTATGCTCTTATTTATTTGTTTCGGTGTATTTGAAACCGTTTCGTGCAATAGATGTTAGTTCTGCAAGGTAATCAAGAATTGCCGCAAGTGCATAGAACATTAACATCTCCATTGCTCCTGCTCCAAGAGTAATTAATACAGGCAGGAAATTATCTGTTCCAAAAGCAATGATAATACCAGAAATGAAAGCAAGAATACCCATTATCCAAGCGACTGTGCGAAGAATAGATGCAATTTTACTTTTACCATTATCAACCTTTTCTTCTTCTTCGCTCGGTGTAGACCATTCGCTTTTAGGTTTTTCAAAGACAGGTATCCATTTTTTAATTACTCTGTAAGAAACCTTGTTTCGCTCTCTCTGTCGCTCTTGTTCTTCCTTTGCCTTAATCTCTTCTACTTGCTTTGCTTTGGAAAGAATAAGTGCATATTCTTCATCTGTTACTTGAATAGCGACTTCTTTATAATATCGTTTTTCACCATGGACATAATCGTATTTAGAATACTGCCAACTCTCTCGGTTGTCAGGTGAATACTCTTTATCGGTAAGACCTAATGCAATTAAGATCTTTTCTCTATCTTCTAAAATGATTTTATTTTGCTTTTCTATGTATTGGTCTACCTTGTTCATAACAAATACACCTTTCATTAATGGTTGTAATATTATACCATAAAACCTTGACTTTTTCAATACAATTTAAAGAAACAAGTAGAAAATATCCGTTAAAGTGGCTGACAAAATGGCATATTCATGATATAATAATAGTAGCAAAAACCTTGTAAATAAAGGAGTTTTTCAATGCCACGAAAGATTACAAATGA
Source organism: Eubacteriales bacterium (assembly GCA_045652185.1). Classification (GTDB taxonomy): domain Bacteria; phylum Bacillota; class Clostridia; order Oscillospirales; family CAG-382; genus UMGS1307. The sequence goes on from JAZRTU010000077.1 coordinate 13,604, forward strand.
TGATTTGAGTGCTAAATTAAACAAGTTATCATTACCTGATTTTCTTACCCTATTGTATTAAAAATTGATGCCTTATTAACGCACTATATAAAGCTTATTTTAGTGTTGCATTGTTGTAATTTTTAGTATATAATTATAATATAATGTAAAAAGGAGTATGAATATGTCATTTTCGCTCATTGAGAATAACGTTTTGCTTTTTCTGAAAGGTCATCTTGGCAATAACGATGATGATGCTTTTTACCGTTGCTCTGATTTTGCATATAGAGATATGTGCAGAACGATAGAATTTAATCCCGATTATAAAGAACTCAGCTCCAACTCTTCAGAACAGAATAAGATCATTTCCGAGAAAAAGCATATTTTAAGAAACAAAGTAACCGGCCTCATCAAGCATTATGTTATTGCCCATTTTCTCCATTCTCCCGAAAATTTTGATGATATCCATAATTCATTGTGCCTCGAAATAATTGAAATATATAAAGTGGCTTCCAACTTTAATTACGGACAAGCTCAAAAATGGGTGAATATGACCTTGAAAAATTTATACGTTTATTCCGAAAGTAATCGATATTGCAGACCTGATGTTGAGATTCTTTCGCTTGAACCGCTGATACCCAAAATGCATGTTCCTATAGATAATATCGTCCTTGATATATTGAGCGGTAAAAAGAAATGCTACGTTGATTCTCAAAAGTATAATTTGAAAAGACCGAAGATAAACGGTAAAGAAGTATCTTGGAGTAAATGGGACTATAAAACGTATATCGATTTTCAAAATGAAATTCGAAAAACGGTAGGCGAAAACCCAATAATTTGGGAATTGCAACATTGGAGCACCGTGGAAGAAAAATAAATCAATTCAGATCAATAACGATAACCACCTTCAATTTTATCGAATGTGATATTCAGTGTTTATATATGAAATATCCTCTCGTAAAAGTTTATTTGCCCGATACCCCTCACCAATCGCAATAAACACCTGCCTACCCGTGTTCTTCAGCATATCGATCAGTGAAGAAATGGCCGTCGATTCGTCAATACGTTCGAAAAGGTCATAAATAAAAATCGGTCTTTTGTCGTCTTGTCTTTGAATATCATCGATAAACCTATAAAACTGCGATAAAACCTTGTCGCTTTCCGCCGCTATTTTATTGTTGCCGCAATACTCAAAAACGTTGTTGCTAAAAATAGCCCCAATTTGTTTTCGATGATCGATAAATTCAGTCGTATCACTCAACGACGGATAAATGCTGTTTTCCTCGAAATTAACGCCGATTCGACTTTCTCCGATCGTGTCGAAATTTCTGATGTAACAAACGGAATACTTTTTGTTGTCGATGATGATGTCAGAGTGAATGATAAACCTACCGTCATCAATACCGTCAGGATCATTTTTTAGGCCATAGTCACCGATAAGTTCGCGAATAAGATCAAGTGTAAGATCCGAAAAGCAACCGCAAAAGAAATTGATGTTGGTGAGATGGTCGCATTCGAATTCGATCGATGATTGAGAAGTGATAGAAAGCTTGTTGATTTGCATAATTATTGCTCCTTTTCGTATGAAAATTAAAAATTTTATTGCGGGAGCCTATTATAACATACGATTTTGAAAATTCCAAAAAAAAATCAACAAAAATAATCCTAACAAAAAAGCATCTTGGATGAGCTCCAAGATGCTTTAATTTATCTTTTATTCGTCTTACCCGTGGGTTTTGCTTTTACCTTTTGTTGAGGCTTAGTCGATTTAGCGGTGACTGATTTTGTCTTTTTCTCATAATTTTTAACATATCCGCCTTTCGCCCTGTTACCGTAGTAAATAGGACGAATAAGACATTCAGGTCCGTTGCCGATAAGATCCTCGCGCCCGAGTTTTTTAAGTGCTTTTTCAACAAGCTCGCGATTTTTCGGGTCGCCGTATTGTAAAAGCGCCCTCTGCATCAGCTTTTCCTCGTAATCGCTCGGAACGTAAACCTTCTTCTTCGTGAACGGGTCGTATCCCGTGTAGAACATCGTCGTCGATGCAGTAGCGGGTGTCGGATAGAAATCCTGGACTTGCTCGGGATGAAGCCCCTCTTTTTTGAGGTATAGCGCAAGTTCAAGTGCATCCTTTAGCGTTGAGCCGGGATGCGATGACATAAGATAGGGAACGAGATATTGCTCCAAATTCTCCTTTTTGCAAAGTGTATAATATTTGTCGCAAAAAGCATTATATGTAGCAACGTTCGGCTTGCCCATGTATTTTAAAACGTTCGACGAAACGTGCTCGGGTGCGACCTTGAGCTGACCGCTGACGTGATGCTTAACAAGCTCGCGGAAAAACTCGTCGTTCTTGTCCGCTAAAAGATAGTCGAATCGAATGCCCGAGCGAATAAATACCTTCTTTATTCCATCAACCGCTCTGACCTTACGAAGAAGCTCAACGTATTCGCTGTGGTCGGCAATAAGATTTTTGCACGGCGTGGGAGATAGACATCTTCTGTTTGTGCAAACACCTCTTTTACCCTCACGAACATCTTTACAAGCGGAATAACGGAAATTCGCCGTCGGACCGCCAACGTCGTGTATGTAACCCTTGAATCCCTTTAGTGTCGTCAAAAGCTTCGCTTCCTTGACTACCGATTCAATGCTCCTGCTCGTAACGCATCTGCCTTGATGGTATGCAAGCGCACAAAACGCACAAGCGCCAAAACAACCTCTGTTGTGAGTTATCGAGAATTCAACCTCGTTAATTGCGGGCACACCGCCAACAGAGTCATAAATAGGATGCCACCTTCTCGTGAACGGCATCTCATATACCTCGTCAAGCTCTTCACGAGTCAAAGGAGGCTGCGGTGGATTTTGAACTACCACCTTGTTATCATAAAATTCAATAACAGCCTTACCACTGACGTGATCGGTGTTGTTGTATTGTATCATAAACGCATCGCGGTATTTTTCCTTGTCCTCTTTCAGCTCATCATAAGAGAACGTCTCAATAAATTCACCCTTCGGTCTGTAATCACTCGGGGCACATATACATGTACCGAGTACATCGCGAATCTTTTTGATCGGAACACCCTTGTCGAGTAGCTTCGCTATCTGTATGATCGATCTCTCACCCATACCATAGCTCAAAATATCCGCCCTCGAGTCGATAAGAATACTTCTTCTGACCTTGTTGTCCCAATAATCATAGTGTGCAAACCGCCTCAAAGAAGCTTCAAGCCCGCCAATAATAATAGGAACGTCACCATAAGCCTCGCGAATACGATTGCAGTATACTATGACCGCTCTGTCAGGACGTTTGCCCATCTCTCCGTTCGGCGAGTAGTAGTCGTAGTTGCGTCGCTTTTTCGAGGCAGTATAGTGTGCAACCATCGAGTCGATGTTTCCCGAGTTAACGAGAAACGCCAACCTCGGTCTTCCGAAACGGCAAACACCTCTATCGCTTCCATCCTTGAAGCCTTCTTTGTATTCGGGTTGAGGAATAATAGCAACGTTGAACCCTGCAGCTTCAAGACAACGACCGATAATAGCAGTCCCGAACGACGGATGGTCAACGTAAGCATCACCCGTAACGATAATAAAATCTACTTCATTACCACCAAGCTCCTCAGGGGTAACGGGAAGTGGCTTTCTTTCAATATTATCTGCCATATCGATCATCTCCTTTCAACTCGAATGCAATTATATAATATAGTAAAGAAAAAGTCAACCAAAATCCTAAAACTCAAACCACTTGAGCGAAAGTCCCTCAAATTTGACCGTCGCCTTGCCGTTTTTGAAACGAAATTCTCCATAAACACCGTCGGGAATATCAGCCTTAATAGTAGCCTTTCCGCCTTCTTTAGATGCATTAACGAATAATGCCAATCTTCCGCCGTCAGCTTTTCGTCTTATACATCCCATAACGGCACATTCGTCAACGATGCCGTGAATAGCTTGATTGCATTTCTCAGTGCGAAGCCTCGGGATCTTCGTTTCGATCATCGGCGGGCGCAAATGCTCTGTGCCGACAACAAAATAATCGGTGAGTTCGTCACGAGTGCGAACACATTGAACGTAAAAATCTCTGTAGGGAAGTGACATAAAGTATTTCGGTGCGAGCCAACCGAGCTGCTCACCGTAAACCAAGCTTTGCGCAATAAAGATACGCATACCTGTGAAATCTTCATCCTTGTCCGATTGATAAGCGCGACCAAATAACGTAATGTGCTTCGAGTAAATAACGGGGAACGCAGGAACCTGCTCGTTTCTTATCCAAAGCCAGGATAAATAACCGCCCATATGGGAAATGAACGGGTCAGCCGTACATTCCGTCGTCAGCATCGCATCCTCGGGAAGATTTAAATATACCTTGTCAAGCAGCGCGCGATACGATCTGCACCACCAATCGCCTCCGCCGACAGCGTGTGGATGTGTCTCATCACAACAAGCATACGGTTGTGCCGCAGCTATCTGATCCATATATACTCCGTCGAAACCTTCTTCGTTGATAAGACGACCAACTGTATAAGCCATCTTGTCTTGCCAAACCGCCGTTGAAGGACACATAATGGAAAGACAAACCTTGCTTCCGTCAGCCTCCTTCGAGGAGTACGTTTCGGTGAAGCATACCCCGTGCCTGTCCTTCGTCGTGAACGGCTTTGCTACCGATGTGAATTGATAATCCTCAGCCTCTTTGTCTCTCGTGTCCCAAAGTCTGCCGTTGATGTACGGCATAACCTTGAATCCCGCCTCATGAAGCTTCTTTAACCCTTCCTTCGCTTGCGGACGAACAGGGAAGTAGTGCGGATAATCGTTGTCAAACGGCGCGTTGTGCCATAAATATAAATGTATAGGGCTCTTCTGACTCTCAACTCCAAGAATTTTCGTTGCCTCAATAATGTCATCGGCAAAAGAAGCATCCTCACCAATGTGAACGAGCCACCAGTGCGGTGCCTTCAAGAACCATTCAGGCTCTTTCCTCGACGATTTTAAAAACTCCGCGTTCGTTTCAGCCCATTCTCTGTAAATAACAGCGGCATCATACCAGTCACCGTCAAAAAGCCTCCAAACACATCTTCCAAAAAGTGTCTGCGAGTTGCATCCCTTGTTGATACCGCAAAGCGTCTGACGCGCAACCATCATCATGTGCTCCTCACCCGCATTTTTCTTGATAGAAAAACGCTTGTAAGCAGGCGCAGGATCATGAATACCGTAATATATACCTCTCTTAACTCGGTCGTTGTAAAACGCCATGTATTGCATCGAAATACCATAAGAGGGATAATTCTGTCCGTTGTGAATATCTCTCTCTTTTTCGGTCGTGTAAACCTCACCCGAGCCATAAGGATAGAATATTCGAACGTCTTTTCCCGTGTCGAAGGATAAAACTGGATGGTCAAGCGAAATGATGGTGTATTCCTCGTTCGCAGAGCTCAACTGCGTTTGCCATTCAATGCTGTTACCGACACAAATAGCCGTAAGTGTCACCGTAACGTTCGGAATGACCTTGTTTCCCGAAAGCACGATAGTAAAACCATTCTCCGTCCTGATAACAGAAGCCGCACCCCAATCCTTGTCCGAGCTGACAATGACCTTTTCGGAGTCACAAAGCCTCTCTCCCATAAACGTGAATAATGCGCAATCTGTCGAAAGAAGCCTCTTTCCTTTCGCCTTGTCGCGTAACGAATGAAGCGAAACACCTTCGCTCGTCTTCAAAATACCAATTGCCAATTCGCCTGCCGAAAATCTGAAAATGCTGTTCATAAATACCTCTCCTAATGATCAATATATCAAAAAAAGCACAAACGTCCCCAAAGACACTCGTGCTAAATAATAAATTCAAAAATTATACCGAAATTATCCATATTTGCCTACCACGACAAAGTTTTTCTTTATTATACAATATCATCCTCCCATTGTCAATAATTTTGTCCAATAAATAATCATTGACAATATAATGCTCATATGATAAAATAAAATATCTATATGATTTTTTAAGGAGATCAAAAATGAGAAAATTATCTTTGTTGTTAGCATTGGTAACTCTTCTTTCCGTCTTTATGGTAGCGTGTGACCCCACACCCGACGTTTCCAATGTCAATTCGGAAACCTCGCTCGAAAATAGTCTCGAAAATAGTAAAGAACCGGATGAAGAATCAAAGGAAGAGGAAGTGAAGACTCCCGTCCGTGAAGACGCGTTTCAAACGATAATATCCACAGGCGCGGGATATACAAAATCAGCTGAACCCGGTACTTCTTATCCCGACACCTACGGTAGCGAGTTGACCGACGGTATCCATTGTAAGTCGAATAGCTACGGTGATGAAGCGGTCAGCGGCTATACGATAAATGGAAGTACACTGAGCGTAATAATCGACCTTGGTTACGTTACCGATAAAATACATACCTTCAAAGCCTTTTACCTCTCGACGAGAGATGCGGGAATAGCCCCACCCTCGAGAGTAACGGTTTCGGTTTCGAAGAATACAAAGGATTGGAAGAACCTCGGAATGCTAAAGCAACCCGCATTCGAAGAGGGAACGATCCAAGCTGCAACTCTCAGCCTCGAAAACTACGCGACCGCAAGATACGTCAAATTTATGATAACGGGCGCAGCCGCTTGGGTGTTTCTCGATGAGCTTGAGGTAATCGCCGATATTGAAAAAGAAGATACGAAAAAAGCATTTCAAGATGCAATTAATGAAGCATATAAAACACTCGGTACTGTTCCCGCACCAAAAACAGGTGTGACGATAAATCGTGAACTCGTAAAAACACTTATCTCTCAAGGTAAGAGCTATAAAAGCGTTGGTGAAACAACCAGACTTTTCCCCGATAACGGAAAAATGCTCACCGACGGTAACCAAAGCGGATATTACGAAGGCGGAACTTGGGTAGGCTTCAAACCTGATAAAGACGTTGTGGTAACGATCGATCTCGGAAAGGTTGAAACCGACATCGCATCCGTCGAAGCATCCTTCTATACTAACACGTCATTAGGGCAGTATATGCCGGTTGCAATAAAAGTAGTTGCTATCTCAGCGAATGACGAACGCACCGATCTGGGTATAATGTATGCAAGTACATCAAGAACTAACGGTGACTATACGTTTGCGCTTCAATTTGAAGAAGCTGTAAGCGCGAGAAAGATCGAATATACGTTCTATTCTACCGACAGTAGCGTATTTCTCATTGAAGAACTCGGTATCTATGCATACCGCAAAGACCAAGAAGTATCAACACTATATCCGATTCTCAATATCGAAGCAGGCGGAACATCTTGGGATAAATCAAGCGATAAATATAACGAATACCTCAACCTCATCAGCGGTAAAACACAACAAATAGTCGTTGGTAAAGAACCCGATAAATCGGTATTTAAAGATAATACTCCGATTACGTCAAAGTTAATGACAGACGGAAAATTTGCGAATACTAACGATATTCACAATGGAGCATTCTTCAAATTCTGCCATGGCGGTTCACGCCTTGTCATCTATGACCTTGATCATATAAGCTCGGTCGATAAGTTCACTGCAAGCTTTACTCATCGTAGTGATTGGGCAGTAACCGCACCTTCAACGGTGACCGTCTTAGTTTCTTCCGATGGGCAAAATTGGTACGAAGCAGGTGCTTTTGCAATAACGGGAGAAGGAGATGATTCCATTTATAAAGGATCTCTGACTCTTGATAAAGCGATAAAAGCAAGATACGTCGGCTTCTCGTTCGCAGTAAAAACTTGGGCGGGATGTGACGAGCTTGAAGTATACGGTAAAAAGAATTCAACAAAAGCGGAAGACCCTTCAAAACTCAACTTAACTGAAATTGACCTTTTCAAAAATAAACGTAAAGAGCCCTCTGAAGACCTCCTTGGTGGTTCTAAGGACCTTTGTTTGCTCTACCACGGAACTCAAGCATTTTATGACGTTAATGACCTCCTCCCCTATCTCGCATATATCGACAGAGACGGAAAAATGCAAGATACAATGTTCGATAGCTTCCTCTTCTTAATGACCGGCGCATTCCCGAGCGGCGCGAAGCCCTATGATGACGGAAAGCTTTCCGACTGGAAATGGGTAATCGATGACCTCTTCGTAAAAGGCGAAAACCTGATGGCGCTTGAAGAAGCGGCAGCTCAAGTAAAGCAAACGCTCGGACTTGATAGCGACTTTAAATATAAAGTAACGATGTCTATCTACTATCCGTCCGTAAAACATACCAACTTCGGTGATATCGACGGCGACGGAAAAAGCGAAAACTTCTCAAAGATCGAAGATAGAATAAGAGCGATCGAAACGTATATCGATATGTTCGAGAAGAAATTCAATGAACAAGGCTTCAAAAATATTGAGCTTGTCGGCTACTATTGGTACCATGAAGCCATCAACTCAGGCGACACCGAAAGTATGCAGCTTCTCAATGCAACATCTGATAAAGTCCATGCAGTAGACAAAGACTTCTTCTGGATACCCTATTTCCAATCCAACGGTTATGATTCTTGGAATAAGTACGGCTTTGACGTTGCTTGTATGCAACCAAACTATGTGTTCAAACTTGAAACACCCTATTCCAACGTTCCGATATGCGCCGAGCTCACAAAGCTTTACGGAATGGGCGTTGAAATGGAGATCTGCGGAGATTCACTCGTTGACGAACGCTTCTTCAAAAAGTATATGGAATATATCGAAGGCGGAATCAGATACGGTTATATGTCCGATTGTGTAATAATGTATTATCAAGACGTCTACGCATTCAGAAACGCATGTAACAGTAAGACCGAAATGGGCAGAATGGTATATGAATATACCTATGGATTTATAAAGGATTCCCTAAAGTCATCACCTGAAAAACTTGATAATCAACAATATGAAACAACGGTAAATACTCCACTTCATGGGAAAATAGAAACAAATAATACCCACCTCACCGAATTCAGAGTGGCATGTTCTCCCTCCAACGGAACGATAACATTGGAACCGGACGGAAGCTTCACATATTATCCCGAAAAGGACTTCAAAGGTGAAGTGAAATTCTCATTCGAATATAGCGAATATCTTGGCTGGTCTGAACCTTGTGAAATAACGGTAACAGTAAAATAAAAATAAAAATTGGCATTCATTCGAATGCCAATTTTTTTATATGTTCATTAATAAACTATCAGATCAAATATCAATCGATCAGCCTTTTTTTGCGTTGAGGATGAGGTTAACGATGATACCGAGAACAAGCGCTGTTGCAATAGCAGTGATTTGGATAGCGCCGAAGTTGAGTGTAAGACCGCCAATACCTGTAACGAGGATAGAGGAAACAACGAAAAGATTCTTTTCTTCGCCGAGGTCAACACCTTG
>JAZRTU010000078.1:0-10758 GCA_045652185.1 Eubacteriales bacterium
ACGTCCGACAGGCACTGCACCGTAGCGTGATGCGATCATTTGCGAGAGTCCGCAAGGCTCACTCTTCGACGGCATCAAGAACAGGTCGGCAGAAGCATATATCTTTTTCGACAACGCTTTATCGAACTTCAAAATGGTTACTACCTTATCGGGATAGCGTCCACCGAGTATTTTGAAGAATTCTTCATAATGAGCGTCGCCTGTGCCGAGGATAATGAGCTGAACGTCGTTTTTGAGCAATTCGTCAGCCGCCCAAGTCACGAGGTCAAGTCCTTTATGACCGGTGAGTCTTGTTATCATCGCAATCAGCGGAACGTCCTTTTCGGGTAGTCCGAACATCTCGCGAAGCGCTTTTCTGTTCGCTTCTTTTCTGCCGATGCTTCTCCATGTGAAGTTCACCTCAACGTCGGGGTCGGTTTGGGGGTTATAGTAATCGTAGTCGATACCGTTGATGATACCGCTGAGTTTTTCTTGGTTCGCGATGAGGACATAGTGGAGTCCGTGCGAGAAAGTCTCGCTGAGGATCTCTTTCGAATACTGAGGTGAAACCGTTGTCACCTTGTCGGCGCAAACTATCGCGCCTTTCATCAAATTGATGCAGCCGTTATATTCAACGATATCGCGATCCCACTCGTCAAGCTCAAACGTGTCGCCGAGCATATCGAATCCATATTTACCTTGATATTCGATATTGTGGATGGTGAATATTGTTTTTATTCCGGAATATTCGTTTATATGGGCATATTTGCGTTTGAGGTAGATAACGCTGAGTGCGCTCTGCCAGTCGTGAGCGTGGAGGATATCGGGGTAGAAATCCATTCTCGGCATCAATTCAAGCACTGCTTTGCAGAAGAACGCATATCTTTCCGCATCATCAATGCTGCCATAGAGACCGGCGCGTGCGAAATAATACATATTGTCTACGAAATAATACGTCACTCCACCTTCGGTGAGCTTGTAGAGTCCGCAATATTGCTGTCTCCAGCCGAGCGGTACCGTTGTAATGCATACTTCCTCGAGCATATTTCTGTACTTGTCCGCCATCACAGAATAAAGCGGCATAATAACGCGGATGTCGAGCTCTGCATCTTCTGTTTTAAGTGCGCGCGGTAACGAGCCGATAACGTCGCCGAGTCCGCCCGACGCCGCATACGGTAACGCTTCCGACGCTACTATCAAAATCTTCTTGTTCAATTTACTGTATCTCCTTTTTGTTGCCAAAGGAAACTTTTGAAAAAGTTTCCTTTGGAATCCTTCAAAACTTTTGAATGCTTTTTTCCCGATGGTTACAGAAATGTATCGGGATTTTTTTATTATGTGCGCTATTGTAACCATCGGGAAAAAAGAGCCAGAGTTTTAAAAGCCTCTAAAAAACCTTTCAAAGTCCCTTTAGCTACCAAAAAGCACACAAAGTGAATTAAAAAACTAATTTATTTTTCCGTCAGGAAAAATTTCCTAAACTCTTCACTTTTCACTCTTCACTCTTCACTTAAAAATTCCCAACGGGAATTTTTGATCACACCATCGCGTCCTTTTCGATGAAGAACGGGCGTGTTTCGTAGCCGGAGAGGTTACGACCGTCGCGGATAACGACGTTTTTGTCGGTGATAACGCAGTTGAGCGATGTATTTGAGCCGCAATATGTGTCTTGCATCAAAATACAGTTCTTAACGACCGTGCCCTTGCTTACCTTAACGCCGCGGAAGAGGATGGAATTTTCAACAACACCTTCGATAACACAGCCGTCGGCGATGAGCGAGTCCTTCACCTTCGCATCGGGTGAATAATAGGTTGGTGTCGAGTTTCTTACTTTTGTCAAAATCGGACGGTTTGCAACCGCAAAGAGCGAATTTCTTGCTTCTGCGTTGAGCAAGTCCATGTTGCACATATAATAGTCACGAACGGAGTTGATAGAGTTGTAATATCCGTCGTAGTTATATACCATAATGTTGTCGCGCTCGAGCTTTTTCGGGATAAGCTCAGAACGGAAGCTGATGTAGTTGCGAGCGATCGAGTCCGCAATGATGCTTTCGAGATAACGCTTCGTAAATACCATAATGTTGAGCGATACGTCATAAAATCCGTTGGAAACGGTGCTTGACGGGAACATTTGGAGAAGCTTTCCGTCTTTAGCCGCGCGAGTTATCGTGATGTCTCTGTTTTCGTTCGCCAAAACGTACATGTTTTTCGTTACGATAGTGAGGTCGGCGCCTGTTTTAGCGTGAGTTCTGATAACGTTTTCGAGGTCGATGTTGCAGATAGCATCGCAGTCACTGCAAACGACGAACTCATCGGTGAGATCGTGGATAAATGCTTGAATGCTGATGAGCGCTTCAAGACGGTGGCTGTAAAGCGAGGGAGCGCCGTTTTGAGCGAACGCCGTGATGTAGGGCGGGAGTATCTTGATACCGCCGCTGCGGCGCGCGAGATCCCAATCCTTACCTGTTCCGAGGTGGTCCATGAGAGATTGGTAGTTGTAGTGAGTTATAATACCGATATTGGTAATACCGGAGTTTACCATGTTGGAAAGGCTGAAATCTATTAATCTGTAACGGCAACCGAATGGAACCGAGCCCATAGTTCTGAAGCGTGTCAGTTCGGGAACACTTTGATCGTGAAGGTTAGAAAAAATAATACCTGCTGCTGTCATTCGCTATATTCATTTTCCCAAGCGGGAAAAAACCCTTTCTCCCCGAGTATTTATTTTTACTTGCTTCGGGGAAGCAAAAACGATATATTTTAGAATAGATAGTTGTTATTGCTCGAGTGCTTTTGCCATCTCGGGCGTGAGCATCGTGCCTTCTTCGACTTTCGTGCCCGCAGGTACGGTGAGCTCTTTTCCGATGAGCGTGATCTTTTCGGCGTTTTCGCGCGCTTTACCGACGGTCGCGTTCGACTCGACTGTTACGCCGCAGTCCATAATGGTGTAGTCGATCTGTGCGCCTGAGCAGATAGTACAGTCGCTCATAATTACGGAGTCGCGAACGATCGCATCGCGTACAACGATAACACCTCTTGAAAGCACGGAGTTTTCAACTGTTCCGTATATCTCGCAGCCTTCTGTGATGATCGAATTTTTAACAACCGCGCCGCTGCCAACGAAATGCGGAGGTGTTGCAAGGTTTTTAGAATATATTCTGTTGGTTCTGTCGGTGAGGTCGAGAACGGGGTTTTCGCCGAGCATATCCATATTGGCTTCCCAAAGGCTGTCGAGCGTTCCGACGTCTTTCCAATAACCGCTGAATTGGTATGCAAACATTCTCTCGCCGCCTTCGAACATCGCGGGGATAACGTTTTTACCGAAGTCGTTGTCGCTGCCCGGCTTCGCTTCGTCTTCGATGAGGTATTTTTCGAGCTTATCTTTGTTGAATATGTAAACGCCCATCGAAGCCTTTGTGGATTTCGGGTTCTTCGGTTTTTCTTCGAATTCGTATATCGACATATCTTCTCTCGTGTTCATGATACCGAAACGAGACGCCTCGGAAAGCGGAACGTCGATAACGGCGATGGTGCAATCCGCGTTCTTTTCCTTGTGGAATTCGAGCATCTTGCGGTAGTCCATCTTGTATATATGGTCACCCGAGAGGATAAGCACATAGTCGGGATCGAATTGGTTAATAAAATTGAGGTTTTGGTAGATAGCGTTTGCTGTACCCTTATACCAATCAGCGCGCTTGGATGCTTGGTACGGCGGAAGCACTCTCGCACCGCCGTAGATGCGGTCGAGGTCCCAAGGTTGACCGTTTCCGATGTATTCGTTGAGCACTAAGGGCTGATATTGCGTCAGGATACCAACGGTATCGATACCCGAGTTAACACAGTTGGAGATAGGAAAGTCGATAATACGATATTTACCGCCGAACGTAACAGCCGGCTTTGCCATATTCTCCGTGAGCAGATATAATCTGCTTCCTTGTCCTCCTGCAAGAAGCATTGCGACACATTCTTTTTTTCTCATAACAGCGACCTTTCTCCGACAAACCATAAATTTTTTATTTTTTATATTAGACGTGAGGTTGTCGGCATCTCACTTTCGATTAGTATATTTTTTAATTATCGGTGGGTTTCTTTTTTCTCGGCGCCCGTTTTCCGCTGATCCTTCGCCATATTGATGCAGTCAACGGATGCATCGTCATCTCGACGTAGCTTCTTCCCGCCGCCTCTTGAGAACGGTGCTTTCCGCGGTTGACCGTTCCTTCTCCGCCGAACTCAGCGGCATTGGTGGAAAATATCTCGGTATAAACTCCGGGCTCATTGACTTGCATCCAGTAGTTTTCACGCTTGACGGGTGTGAAGTTTACGGCGATGACGAGCTCGTCACGTCCGTCACCCATACGTCCGTAGATGAAGATACTGTCGTTACTGTTGTTTGCCTCGTACCAGCGGAACCCGTTCCAGCCCTCGTCGTGCAGATACAGCGACGGCTCGTTCTTATAGAGGTGGTTGAGAGCGGCTGTGAAGTTTTGCATTTTTTGATGGATATCATAATCGAGCATAAACCACTCGATGCTTTTTCCCTCGTCCCATTCGCAAAGCTGACCGAACTCTTGACCCATAAACAAAAGCTTTTTACCCGGATGAGTCATCATATACGTCAGATATGCGCGCATGGTCGCAAATTTATTATAATATTCCGTATCCACCTTGTCGAGTAGCGTTTTCTTTCCGTGGACGACCTCGTCATGGGAGATCGGGAGGATATACCGTTCGTTGAACGCATACATTATCGGAAATGTTATTTTGTCGTGTTTATTTTTGCGGAACAGGCTGTCGGTCTCGAGATAATCGAGCGTATCGTTCATCCAGCCCATATTCCATTTATAGTTGAATCCAAGACCGCCGTATTTCGCGGGGACGGTGATGTCCTTCCACGCCGTCGCTTCTTCGGCGACGAGCATTACGTCGGGGTAGAGCCATGACAGCGTTCCGTTCATCTTTTGCAAAAACGCAACGGCTTGGCGGTTATGGTTCGAGCCGTCTTCGTTCGGTATCCATTCGCCCGCCTCTCTGTCATAGTCGAGGTATAGCATCGACGACACGGCATCGGTGCGCAGTCCGTCGACGTGATATTTTTCGCACCAATACACAGCGTTGGAGATCAAGAAGCATTGTACCTCGTTTCGTCCGAGGTCGAAGAATCTCGTTCCCCAAACCTTGTGCTCCATTTTGTCCCAGCCTTGGTATTCATAAAGCGGCGCACCGTCGAACTCAAAGAGCCCGTGCGCGTCCTTCGGGAAATGGGCAGGTACCCAATCGAGGATCACACCGATACCCGCTTGGTGAAGCGCATCGATAAGATGCATAAAATCGTGCGGGTTGCCGAACCTTGACGTCGGCGCGTAATAGCCGCAGCATTGATAACCCCACGAGCCGTCAAACGGATGCTCCGCAACGGGCATAAGCTCAACGTGAGTATAACCCATTTTATGTATATACGGAATCAGTTCTTTTTCCGTTTCGGAATATGAGTAATACGTTCCGTCCTCGTGTCGCTTCCACGAACCGAGGTGCATTTCGTATATATTTATCGGCTTCGGAACGTGCTTTCCTTCACTCAGGTATTGACCGAGCTCACGGCGCGAGCTCATCCACTCGCTGTCGCCCCATTCATAGCCGTCCAACTCGAAATAGATCGAGGCTGTCTCTTTTTGCGTTTGCGCCATAAAGGCATACGGATCGGATTTCATCGTTCTTCGTCCGTCACGGTCGATCATATATTTATATCTCGCACCGACAGGCATTTGTTTGCTTGGCACGTCCACCGTCCAGATGCCGCCATCCTCGCGATGCATCGGTGTGCTGTCGCTCCATCCGTTAAGGTCGGCGCAAAAAAACACACGGGATGCGTTCGGTGCCCAAACGCGGAACTTTATTTTATCGCCATCACGGTGCGCACCCATATACTCATACGCACGCGAGTTGGTACCTTGCAGAAAATAATATTTGGCGAGATCTTCAGCCATAATTTCGCCTCCAAACAATATAGATACAAAATCCCCATTTTCCTACTTGTTAGTATATAATATCATCACAGAAAAATCAAGTAAATTTCCCCAAAAAAACATAAAAATAAGGTCTTTTCCGGATTGAAATTATCTTTTTTATATGTTAAAATAAATTAAATATATTATTATTAATAGTATATAATCGTATATTAATATATTTGACTTGGGGATACTTATATTCTCGAACGTTAGTAAATCGGAGGATGATCGGAATTGAATAATAAATATTCATCATATATAATAACCATAGCATTGCTCATCGCGTTGACCTCGCTTGTGCTTGTGTTGTCCGTATCGGGCAAGCTGCCGTTTTTAAATGACTTGAAGCCGGAAACGAGCGGCTCGCAAAGCGAAATCGACGAAAGTGAAGATATGTTTGACGAGAGTGAGGACGATTTTATCGACGAAAGCGAAGCAGACGTTTCCGCGCCCGACGTGAGCGTTTCCGACCCCTTTGAGGACTTTATCGATTCGCTTAGCGGTGTTGATACTGAAGGGTTTGCTGTGACGGACTCTATGTTCGATAAAACGGTCGATCGACTCGCGATCGTGAAGCATTATGAAACGCTCGACGAGGGAGTGTCGCTTTTGCCGCGAATGGGGTTCATCTTCAAAACCGTAGTCAGCACCGATGAGGATGGTGACAGTATTGAAACAGTGTCGTTGCTTGACGAACGCGGAGAGGTCATATTCGAGCTTTTGGAGTATGAGTTTGCGGGCGTGCGCGATGCGCTCGACAACCCGCTTTTTATAGACGGCAAAAAATATTATTATCTCGACAGAACAACGCTTGAATATATCGAAACGACATACAGCAAGGGCGAGAACGGACGCGGGATCGAGTTTGACTATCCGTCGTATTACGGAAGATACCAAGACGATACGATAGTGCGAAAAAAACGAAGCGGTATGTGGGGGTTGTACGACCCTGCGATCGAGGACTATATCGTGTACCCGTATCGTGATATGGTATTTGCGTTCAACGGTAACCCGATCGCGTGTACCTACGATAGCGATAGCAGCAGATTGCGTTTCTATGAGTTGAACACGGAACTATTTTCTGAAAAATATTATAAACCGAAGGATAATACGATCGACAACATCGGCTATTATCATTTCATCGACGAGCTGACGCGAGTGCGCCGTGTTTATAACGAGAACGGCGAGAAGGTGAGTGCTGAGGAGTTGATGTATACAGACGGAACGCTCTTCAATTTACCGCGTGACTTTACGTTGAAAGCGTATTCCGACGGTGTGATCTTGCTCAACCGCGACGATAAATATGGATATATGAACTCGAAGGGCGTGTGGATAACGAACCCCGAGTATGATAGCGCGGCTCCGTTTTTGGAAGGGCTTGCGGTAGTTGGCAAAAACGATAAATATGGTGTCATCGCAACGGACGGCAGCGTTGTGATCCCGCTTATGTTTGATAGCATCACCAATTGTTCAGGCGGCGTAATGATCCTCTATTCCGAGTCTAACGGCTATTACGTTGTCAATAAATACGCACCCGTACCGATAGAACTCCCCGAGGACGAGAGTGTTGACGAAAGCATTGATGAGAGCATCGTCTCGGAAGATGAATCAACAACAGAAGAATAGATTTTCCGGGATCGGAGCATTTCGAGTATCCTAGCGGCTATAACGCCATAATGCAAAAGTTTTCTTTGGGCGTCGACAGCATAATATAATCAGTCGCAGCACATCACAAGCTCGCCAATGCTACCGCAGAGTTGTTCGCCACATTTGGCAGCCACGTCAGGTGCTCCGTCGGTGAATACTCCTATATAGAGAGCTTTGCCGTTGGCGCGGAACACGCCGCAATCGTGCACAAGGTTGTCAAGCCCGCCTGTCTTGTGGTATGAGTCTGTTTCGCGGTCGATATATCTCAGTATGAGTGACTTGTCTTGTTGATCGTGAAGCATCGTTTTCGCGTGCGCAGTGTATTGCTCGTCAAGCAGCTCGCTGTTAAATAGCGCGCGGTATAGCTCAAACATCTCACGGTTGCTCGTTTCGTTCTCAAATCCGTTTGCAACTGCATCCCAATCAAGCATCTTCCGCCTTAACGTCGTCTTCTCAAGCCCGATCGAGCGGAAATATGAGTTTAGCGCATCAAACCCAAACTCACGAATGATAACGTTCGTCGCTGTGTTGTCCGATACGGTTATCATAAAATATAATAGCTTCCAAAGTGATGCGCTATCATCAAGACGGTCAAATATGCGCGAGTCGGAAAGCGGCTCGCCTACCGCGATCTTTTCATTCAAGTCGTGTATACCGTTTTGACATTGTAGCATAGCATATATCATCATCGGTGTCTTTATCGTACTCGCAGAACGGAAAACGAGGTCGGCATCTTGCTCGAAAAGTATCTCGCCACTGTCGATATCAGCGATAAGCACCGATTTTTTCGTTGATGCGCAAGAGTTGATCAGCGAACGTATCTTTTCCATCGGCGTTACCCGTTAGCAAGTGTGTCGAGCGTTTCAAACGCCGTCGCAATGTCGGGCTTTCCAAGCACAGAACTGCCTGCAACGAAAAGGTCAGCGCCCGCCAGCGCGACGTCAACGATGTTCTTGTCGCCGATACCACCGTCGATCGAGATGATAAATTCAGTTTGTGTCCAAGCGCGAAGCTCCGCAAGCTCACGCACCTTCGGGATCGAATCGGGCATAAACGATTGACCGCCAAATCCCGGTTCAACGCTCATAACGAGCAATAGGTCAAATTCGCCAACGAACGGTTTTACCGCATCAACGGGTGTCGCGGGTTTTATCGAAAGTCCTGCCTTGAGCCCACGCGCACGGATCGCGCGAAGTGTCTCGCGAACGTTGTGACAGCTTTCGATGTGTATAGTTATCATGTCCGAACCACAATCGGCAAACGTGTCGATGTAGCGAAGCGGATCTATTATCATAAGATGGGTGTCAAATTTCATGCTCGTGCATTTGCGGATAGATTTGATCAACGGTTGTCCGAACGAGATGTTCGGCACGAATACACCGTCCATAACGTCGAGATGCAAGTATTCGCAACCGGCGGATTCCAATATCTTCAATTGCTTTTCAACATTCCCGAAATCACACGCCAAAAGCGACGGCGCGATCTGTTTTTTTGTCCATTCCATCATCGTGTTCCTCTTTTTCTGTTATATGTTAATATTTTATCATATTTTAGCTTTTATTTCAAGCATTTTCGAAATAGTGACGGTATAGTTTCGTGTACTCGCCGCGAAAATGGTAGTTGTTTTTGTTCTCTTCGATAACCTCAAGCCCGAGATGGCGGAGAATGGATTGCGACTTGACGTTGTTTTTGTGCGAATATGCCTCAACGCGCGTTATCCCATCGGGAAGAAGCGGCAATAGCCAACGATATAACTCGGCAAACAACCCGCTGCCATGATACTCACGAATCAGCTGGATCTCCTCCATCATAAAAAGCTCACCGTTTACGTAATATTGGAAATAGCCAATAAGCTCGGCTTCCGCATAGAAAAGAACGATCTGACGCGGCGCTTTATCAAGCGCAGGGGCGACGTTCTCGAGAAAAATCTGCTCGTCGTCGGCGTAGCTGTTGCCCGTCGGCGCGATAACGCTCATGTTCGAATGCAGTATCGAAAACACCGTCGGAAGAAATACGTTCTTTTTGCTTTTGTCCAAAAATTCAAAATGAAAATTCATACTAAAACCTCTTTTCCACAAAGATATTATAACACGAATTGACGTTAATGCAATAGAGAGTTATTCGATTTTCACAAAACAAACAAAAACAAGCACTTGAAATTCTTCTTGACTTATGATATAATAATAGTGTATAGACATGAAAGGAGATGACGACGTGGAAGAATTAAAGCTCATAATCGCGAAAAATATCGCAGAGCTTAGAAAAAACAACGGAATGACTCAAGCCGAGTTTGCAGAAAAGTTGAACTATTCCGACAAAGCCGTTTCTAAATGGGAGCGCGGTGAGTCAGTTCCCGACATCGCAACGATGAAACAAATGGCGGATCTGTTTGGCGTTACCATAGACTATCTCCTTGAGGAAGACCATACGAAATCTGATGCACTCATCGAGGCGCTCAAACGCGACAGAAAACGTAATCATATAATTATAACGATGCTCTCGTTTATGCTCGTTTGGTTGATCACAACGATCGCCTATGTCTCCTTGACCTACATTCCCGACGTCGTTGCGCCGTGGCATGCATATATATATGCGTTGCCGGTGAGCCTCATCGTATTGCTTGTCTTCAACTGTATCTGGGGCAAACGTACATGGACGTTCGTGCTTGTGTCGATCTTGATTTGGACTGTCCTTGTTGTGACGTTTATCATCGGTCGCGGCAACATCGAATGGACGGTTTTCCTCATCGGTATCCCCGCCCAGATAATCGTTTTGCTCTGGTCGCATATCAGAATGCGCAAAAAACAACTTTGACCCAACTGAATAAAGGCTTATGCTTTGCCCAAGTGTCCTGAAGGACACTTGGGCAGTTTTATTCGCCTTGCGGCGAGTGATATTGCTACGCAGTGATATTTGGACTAAATCCAAGTGATATTGCCTTCGGCAGTTAATGGCGAATAAAATATCACTGAAATCTCTTGATTTCAATATCACTTTCCGAAAGGAAATTATCACTCTGTGCAAAAGGCACAGAATATCACTATATAAAAAGGACTACCCGAAAAAGAGTTTTGTTTTCTCTTCTTCGGGTAGTTTTGTCTTATGCTGTTACAAGCAGGAAATTTGT
>JAZRTU010000079.1:0-20783 GCA_045652185.1 Eubacteriales bacterium
TTACAAAGGTAAGGTAGTCGAGTTTTTCGTGAAAACCCTTGAAATTACAATAGATAATTATCATTCCTTATAAAAAGAACCAAGCTTATCCCCAATAATAAGCTTGGTCTTTTGCTTTATTTTATTCTTCAAGGGTGTAAAGAACGAGTTTGTCTTCAGTCTGAGCTTTCTCCTTTTGGAGAAAGTTTTTTGTTTTTTATTGAAACCAAAGGTAATTTTTGATACACTAACAATATAGACGGTCAAAAAAGGAAGGTGAAAAGGGTTTGGTTAGTAAAAAAGAAAAATATATCGCCCACTTCAACGAAGTGTATGACAAGACCTTTTTCACTGTACGCAGATTCGTTGCGCTGAAATGCGGTGACATCGACGATATTCCCGATATTATTCAGGAGGTATATCTCGAATACTACAAGACGATCTCGAAAAAGGGGATAGCGTATGCCGAAAACGATGAGGCGTTGCTCATTGCGATCGCAAAACGAAAGCTTTTTCGATATTACGGGAAAAAGCAATTATTGTTGAACTTGGATGATGCGGAAGAGGATATCGACGGCTCGTTCGACGAAAGGCTCATTGATGAGCTTGAGGCTGAACGGATATGGACGATCATCGAAAAGGAACCACATGAGGTAAGAAAGATATTTTATTTGGCGTTTTTCGAGGAAATGAGCCATTCGCAGATCGCAGAAGCGCTCGGCTGCACGGTCAGCAACGTCAAAAACAAGATCTACAGAACGATAAAAAAGATAAGAAGCGAGGAGAAGGTATGAGAAAAAGGTTGATTTGTTTTTTTATTCTGATCGGTTTAACGCTCTGCTTTTTCGTTTCCTGCAACAGCGAGGAATACGAGGTACTTGGGAAAACGTACGTTTATGAAAAAGAGGGATTTGGCGGTAACTTCACAATTAGCTTCACCGAGAGCGGCCGTGTGGACTACTACGAGGGGATGCTCAGCAGCCATCTCGGTATCGCCTCTTGGTCGAGAGACGGAAACACGATCACTATTTCAGAGAATGTTCAAGGCCATTATAAAGAATATAGATTCAAAGTGAAAAAGGATAGGATCGAATATATCGAGGAAGGCTCGAGTGACTTTATGTATATGAAGTTGGACGATGGGGCGAGGTTCTTCGAGAGTGCCTATAATGGAGGTCATTTCTATGTTACAACATCCAAATGATTCACGCTTCGATAAGGAAGTCATTCGTGGTGAGATACTCAATACCATCAACAAAAGTGGGCAAAGGAAACCAAAGATATTAGTTATCTCGATCTGTATTGCGGTATTATTTGCATTAACGGGGTGTGCCGTTGCTGTCGAGATGAATGAATACAGCGATGCAGTTGAATTCTTTAATGAATATAAAATATCGACCGAGGGATATTCTCGCTCGGAGATCAAGGCGGTTTATAAGGACATTACTCGGCACACGTATTCCAACTCGAAAACACTCGAGCTTTTAAATGAAATCTCTATTGAAATGTATCAAAACACGCTTGATTTTATTGACCCGAGCGATTATGACAAGCTTTTGAACGATTATTATCTGCAAAACAGTAAAAATGAGATAATCGAAAATTATGGTGACACTCTTTTTTTGGACAAGAGGGTGGACATACTTGATCAGTTTGGCGGTATTATACACTCATCTGTTCCCGAAAAGCAGGAGAAGATAATAAAGCAAAACGGCACCGAGACTGAATGGGAGTTCCTTCTGCCCGAAAAATACAGCTCGTGTGAGCTGTTACTCAAATTTGACGGCGGGATAGTCGTAGGCGGAAGGGTGAAGCATCCCGAGTTTGTATCCGGATATGACTATGCAGGTGTTTTCGTTCTCAACGACAACGGAGAATTGATCTTCGAGCATCATATCGAGGAAAACAACTCGAGGTATTTATTGGCGGAGATATACGAGGACAAGATCGTTCTTTTTGGAAAATCGTTCGTTAACAGCACAAGTTTAGTTACAGTCATTAACGTTAAAGGTGAGCTGATCTCCGAATCTCGTTATGCAAAAGCGTCGGATGCAAAAACAGTAACACCGAAGAAGATATTGATCGATTCCGACAAGATCTTTTTGATCGATGAGATAATATATACCGACAACACCTCGGGAATACGCATCGTGGAGCAAGGCTTTGATGGTGAGTGGCAAGGTGCGGTAAAATACACGGAAGATGAATGTCAATACCATTTCAGCGATGCTATCATCAAAAACGGAAAGATATATATTGGTGCATACTATCAAAAGGGCGAGTATGAGAAGTTTTTGGTTGCTTACCGAAAGGGCATCGATCACAATTTGGAGTATTTGAAGAGGTTCAACTCGGTTTTGCTCGTGCTTGATGAGGCGCAGGAGTTATCGAAGGCGTATACCGTCGAAAAAGCTATTCCCGTGAAAATAGAGCTCAAGGATAGCACAGAGCCTGCTTGGGTCTTGATACACCCGTTAAAAACAGTGACTGTCAAGGTGCATAATTATTTATCATCTCAATTCAACGCTCCGCCGATCGAGCGAAAGATGATCGGTGTGACACAATTCGAATATATTTTCGACGAGGACGACAAGCTCACCGAAAAAAAGGAGACAGAGGTAAAGATCAAAGACCTATTTGCTTTCAAGGACTTCTATTATTCGTAAATACGATCCAAACGCTTCCGAATATTCGGAAGCGTTTTTTCTTTTTGTCTTGAAGCTTCACCAAAAATGTGATACAATAGTGATAATAATGATGGAGGAAATAATAATGTTCTTTCTTGAATGCAACAATTTAAAATTTTCGATTAATGAGTGTGCAAACACGATTAAATGGGAATCGTTCGACACACCGCTAAAACAAAGTGCGAATGCTGATTTTTGGCGCGCTTATATGGACGATGGATATGAACGCGAGATGACTGTGCGTTCTTCAAGGCAAAGCGGACGCGTGGTGGAAAAAGACGGCGGTCTTATAATCGTTTATGATGAGCTTATCGCTGACAACGGACGTGTTTTTGATGCTTCGCTTACTATCACGATAAAAAAACAACTCGTCGCTCGAGAAGGATTTTTGTTCGGCGCGACGGTGGAAAACCGTTCTGACGTACGCATCAACGAATTACAACTTCCGTTTGTTGATCTTGAATGTGCTTGCGACGAGAACAAAAGCCGCGATGTATTCTATCACGCAAACGGGCTCGGTGCAGTTATTAGATCACCGTGGGATACTATCAGACGAACGAGTCACACGGAATACATCACCTCCGACAACCACGTTATTTGGAACGCTATGCGATACCCGGGTGATGCGGCGATGTCTTGGTTCGGGCTTCAAAGCGGTGGCAAGTTCCTTTATATGGGACGTCACGCCGACGAGCTGAAGGTGACGGTATTATCGGTCGGTGTTTCTCCGAGATCAGAAAACGACCGCTTGATGATAGCTATTTCCCACCTACCTTTCGCAAAAAAAGGCGAGAGCGTTACGGTCAGCGAGTGCTTCGTTTCCCTTTCCGACGGAGATTGGAAAAACGGTTCGGATATCTACGGAGCGTATGCAAGAGGTCATTGGTACAGCGAGCCGACGATCCCCGATTGGGTAAAAGAGATAACGGGTTGGCAACGCATTATATTAAGACATCAATTCGGCGAGGTGAATTTCAAATATGAAGACCTTCCGACGATATATGAAACGGGCAAAAAATACGGACTCAATATGCTGATGGTATTCGGTTGGTGGAAAGGACGATTCGACAACGGATACCCGATCTATGAGCCTGACGACGCGCTCGGCGGTGCTGAGAAGCTCAAGGAAGCGATTGCGAAGGTACGCGAAATGGGCGGCTACGTTGCGCTTTACACAAACGGACAGCTTATTGACGTTAACACGGATTATTACCGCGAAATCGGGCACAAGGTATGCCGAATAGATATTGACGGCAACGAATACCGCGACCACTACCGCTTCGGAAACGACGGACTCGTTTTGAGGTCATTCGGATATAAATCTTTTGTAACGGCGTGTGCGGCAACGGAAGAATGGCAAAACCGCGTTGTTATGCACGAAAAGATGAAGTTCGACTATGGATGTGACTCCGCATTCTTCGACCAACTCGGTGCTGCCGCTCCGCTTCCCTGCTTCAACGAGGAACATTTTCACGGCGCGCGTCCCGATGAGGCTGAAAAATGGCGTGTTGAGGCGTTCAAGCGCTTGGCTGAAAACTGTCCCGAAGGCAAGGCTATCGGAACTGAGATGGTCAACGATATGGTGCTACCGTACGTTCAATATATACACGGATGTCAGATCGGACCGATATTTACGCCGAACTGTTTCCCCGAGATGTTTATGAGGACTTTCCCCGAGATCGTTCAGACGGACAGATTCGTGCATGACGATAAGGATGACACTGATCGCCGACTCGCTCATGCGTTCATTCGTGGGTTCAGACTCGACGTTTGTCCGTGGAGAGGTCGTGCGCACATAGGTCAGCTTCCGACTTTGGCTGAAAAGATCGGAAGGCTACTTTCACTCAAGGAGAAATATCACCGTTTCTTCTACGGCGGAACGATCGCCTTCGAAACAAAGCTCGATGTTCCCGCAGGTATAAGATACGGCGAGTTCGTCGATGACAGTGATCGTATATTTGCACTCTGGAACGACAGTGCAACCACTATTTCCTTCGAGCTATTCGGCAAGGAATACACGTTAGAGCCGCAAGGATACTGTGTGGCGGAGAATAATTAACTTAATGCTATCATTTTGAAATTGATATAACTGATGCTTCTTTTTGAGGGGTGCTTTTTTCGAAAAGCACCCCTCAAACACCCCCAAAAACTCAAAGTCAGTGTTGCTTTGTTCTTGTTGTTATTTATTTATATACCTTTCGGAAATTTTTCAAGGTGTAACCTTTAGAAGAGTTTTCTCTTAACTCTCCGAGATTTCTGCAACCTTTTTTCCCGATGGGTGATGAACCCCGCTGAAAAACAAATCTCCCGATAGATAACATAGTATCCATCGGGAAAAAAGAATACAAAAAGTTTTGAGGGGGTCAAGGGGGAAGCTTTTTCTAAAAGTTCCCCCTTGGACAGTCTCCGAAGGCATATAAATTAAGCAATCAATATCAGAGCAAAGTTTCCATTTCGGTGATGAGTTCGCCGAAGAGTTTGAGAGCCGACTCGACGGGTGCGGGCTCGGACATATCGACACCTGCGATCTTCAAGAGCGAGATCGGGTCGGTGATACAACCGCTGCTGAGGAATCTCAAGTAGTCTTTTACTGCCGGCTCACCCTCTTTCAAGATGCGGTCTGCGATAGCAACTGCTGCTGAGAACCCTGTTGAGTATTGGAACACGTAGAAGTTCATAAAGAAGTGCGGGATGCGCGACCACTCCATCTCGATCTCTTTGTCAACACACATCGCCTCGCCGTAGTATTTCTTGTTAAGCTCGTAATAGAGTGAGTTTAGGTTATCGGCGGTGAGGCTTTCGCCCGCTTCCGCTTTTCTGTTTATCTCCATCTCGAACTCCGCGAACATCGTTTGACGATAGAGAGTTGTGCGGAACTGCTCGAGGAAGTAGTTGATAAGGTATGCGCGCTCCGTTTTGTCGGTCGTATTTTTGAGCAAGTGGCGCATCAAAAGCACCTCGTTACAGGTTGATGCAACCTCGGCTACAAAAATAACATAGTCAGCATATACAGACGGTTGGTTTTTCATCGAGAGATAGCTATGTAGCGCGTGGCCCATCTCGTGAGCAAGAGTGAATTGGCTGTCAAGCGTATCTTTGTGGTTGAGAAGCACATATGGGTGCGGATAACCGCCTGCAGAGTATGCACCGCTACGTTTTCCTTCGTTCTCATATACGTCGATCCATCTGTTCTCAAAGCCCTCAGTGAGCATTTTTACATAATCTTCGCCAAGCACACTGACACCGGCCTCAACGTTTTTCTTCGCTTCCTCGTAGGTTATTACCTTCTCAGCGTTGGGTACGATCGTCGTATAGAGGTCGTACATATGAAGTTCTTCAACCGACATCGCTTTTTTGCGAAGCTCCATATATCTATGGAGATAGTGTAGGTTAGCATTAACTGTTTTTACGAGATTTTCATATACAGCAACAGGCACTTCGGTTCTGTCAAGTGCGGCTTCCATTGTTGAATTGTATTTTCTCATTTTTGCGTTGAACATCAACTGCTTTACTTGGAAGTCAATGAATGCCGCAGATGTGTTTTTGAAGCTATCAAGCGTTCCGTAGAGTGTTTTAAATGCGCTTTCACGAAGCACTCTATCGCCGCTTTCCATAAGCGGAATAAACGAGCCGTGGGTGAGTTGATGCGCATTTCCGTCTTTGTCGATCGCATCGGGGAAACGAAGGTCAGCATCGTGGAACGCAGAGAATATCTCATCGGGCGCACGAGTCACATCGCCCGCCGCCGCAAGAATACGTTCTTCCGCATCGGAAAGGATGTGCGCTTTTCTCGCTCTCATCTTCGTCAACATTCTGCGATAAAGCTCGAGCCCCTCAGTCGTTTTGTAGAACTCCTCAAGTGTTTCGTCTTCTATCTTCATTAATTCGGGCGTTACGAACGAGCAAACACTGTCGAACTCAACGTAGAAAGTCATAAGCTTTCCTCTCATATCGAGATAGAAGCTGTTAGCGGCGTCCTCGTCGCTTTTCCTGAATGCATAGTTTGCAAGCATGTTGATGTCGAGGTCGATCTGATCGTTCAATTTCAGGAACGCAAGAAGTGTTTCACCGCTTTCGGAGAGTCGTCCTTTGTAGCCATCCACCTCGGAAATATATTTTTTTGCGTTTTCAAGAGCTTCAAACCAAAGCTCATCAGTTGCATATAAGTCTTCGGTCGCCCAAGTATATTGTTTTTCTACTTCTGATCTTTTCGGAATCTTTTTTTCCATTTTATTGCTCCTTTATTAAATTTTGAAAATCTGTTTTGCATTACCGCCGAAAATCATATCTTTTTCGAGTGCGGTTATTTTGAGCGTGTCGATAAATCGTATACTGTCGCGCGGATCTTCCCAAGGTAGATCTGAGCCAAGCATAATATTTTCGGCGCCTTTTTTATTTATCAAACGCTCTGCGAGTGTGCGGTCGAGATATTTTGAGCAAAACGCAGTGTCATAATACACGTTTTTATGCTCGCTCAAATATTCAAGAGTTTCATCCCATCGTTTCCAGCCGCCAAAATGAGCACATATTATTTTTAAATTAGGGAACGATTTCGCGAGGTTTGAAAAACGTTCAGGGATGCCGTGGTATGGCGGTTTGAACCCTATATCCTCGCCTGCGTGGAAAGTTATCGCGAGTTCAAGCGACGAACACAAGTCGTAAAACGGAAAAAGACTTTCGTCGTCGGGATAAAAGTTTTGGTATTCGGGATGCATTTTAATTCCCTTGAAACCAAGCTTTTTTATATACTCAGCCTCACAAAGGATCTCGTTGCATTCGTTTTCAGTCACGGGATAGATCGCGCCAAACGCCACGAAACGATCGTTTTCTTTCGTTTTCAGAAAATCGTTTATCGTCCGCATTTGCTCACGCTTCGTTGCTACGCTTACAAGTATTGCTTTATCTATCCCTGCACGATCCATCACTCTTAACGTATCAGCCGAAGTCCCGTTGGTATTCGGTTCTATATTTGCCGCTTTCGCAAGTGATGCTACTGCACGCGCGGCAATATTGTCGGGGAAAACATGTGTGTGAACGTCAATTATCATTTTTCATATAAAAAACATGGGGGATATCCTCCCCCATGCCATTCGTTGTTATTTTAATTATTAAGCTGCGCTTTCTTCAGCTTCGCCTGCGATCTCTGCATCGTATGCGGAGTTTGTGATAAGGTAATCCTTAAGTGTTGTGTCGTTGAAGTTTCTGTAACCAAAGTAATATGTACCAACGTTTTTAAGTTCGGGCTTGATCACATAGCTTTCTGTGTAGTAGAAGAGGGCTGTTGCAGGCATAAGATCGTTGAGCATTGCTTCTGCTTGGTGGCAAAGCTCGATACGCTCTGCTTTGTTGGGGTTGTAAACGATCTTGTCGATCAATGCATCATATTCGTCGTTTTCGATACCGCTGATGTTCGGTGTGTAAGCCGCTTCCTCAAGGCTAACGGAAACAACGCTTCCGCTGTAGTATCTTGCGAAAGGAGCGAGATAACCGAAGGAATCGATCATATTTCCTACGTAGTCGGTGAGGAGCACGTCGAAATCACGGTTTGCAACTGCTTCTGTATAGTTTACACCGCTGAGTTTTTTAACTTCAACTTTTACGCCGATCGCTTCCCAGTTAGCTTTTATTGCATTAGCAATATCTTCGTTGATAGTGTCGTAGTTGCTACCTCTGTAGAGAATAGTAACGGAGGGCTTTGCACTACCGAGAAGTGATTTTGCTTTTGATGCATCAGCTTTGGTCGATGCTTGAAGTTGAGATTCAGCACGGAACTCGCCGTTTGCGCCCAATACTCCGTGAGGAACAAATCCTGTTGCGGCAACGTGTTGACCTCTGGATACTGCAACGAGGTTTTCTCTGTCGATAGCTATCGAGAGCGCTTGTCTTACGTTTTTGTCTTTAAGTGCATCGCGTGTAGTATTGAAATACAATACTGCTGAAGAGAGCATTTTTTGAGTTACAATGCTGTCAGCGTATTTTGCAAATCCTTCTGCTGTAAAGTCGCCGAGGTAATATGTTCTACCGCTCTCGAATTGTTGTTCTTGATACTCTGTACCTTTTTGGCTATTGGAAGAATAGTCGATAACAAGTTTATAAGGTGTTACATATTTGTCGAACTTCTTTTCTTTGTCATCTTCGGTGAGTCTATAATACATAGAACGCTCGAGGATGATCTGTTTGTCATATTCCATTGTTTGAACCTTGAAGGGTCCGTTGGAAACGTTTTCGGAAGCTTTTGTCTTCCAATCATCGCCTTTGGAAACGATGTTTTCACGAAGAGGAACAAGGCCTGTGCTCGCTACTGTTTCAGCAAAGAGGTCAGCTACCTTCTTAAGGTTTTCCATATCGTTTTCGCCTGTGAAGAACTCGTCGGCAAATGTTACTTCCAAAAGTCTATCGTCAGCAGCGACACCAAGGTCGTCACTCGTCAAAACACCGCTCTTAACTTCTTTTGCGTTCCTTATATAGTACAACAAAGAAGCATAGGGG
This sequence comes from Eubacteriales bacterium, assembly GCA_045652185.1. Taxonomy (GTDB): domain Bacteria; phylum Bacillota; class Clostridia; order Oscillospirales; family CAG-382; genus UMGS1307. The sequence continues at coordinate 9,156 of JAZRTU010000079.1, forward strand.
CTTTCAAATTCGGGAGAGAGGATACGTTTCCAAGCAAAAACAACGTCATCCGCAGAAACACCCGTACTGTCACTCCAATGTGTATCGTTGAGTTCAAAATACATTTTGTGGTGACCGTCTTTATCATCATATTTAACATACCAGCTCTTCGCCAACGCAGGAATTACTTTTCCTTCTTCATCGATAGCCGTAAGTCCTTCATAAATGAGACCAAAAAGCTTTGTAACTTCTGCAGACGGTTGTACTGCTGCAGGGTCAAGGCTTCTCGGATAACCTGTGATATACATTCTGATTATCGGGCCTTTATCGTTTTCATCGCGTGCACAAGCGGTTAAGAGCCCGAGACACATTACTACTAAAAGCAGTATTGAAATCAATCTTTTCATGTTATTCTTCCTTCCGATATTACATTTTCCCTTTAGGGCAAACGTATAGATCATTAAGTTTTTTACCTATACATTATATCATATAACGTTTTAATAATCAAGGGGGTAAGTGCATTTTTACACTTTACACAAATACTGCACTCTTTTTTTGGTGATAGTGCATAATTTTTGTGATTGTTATGTGTAAAAAAGCAATTTTTTAGGTTTTTTACTGCTCTACATTGATTTTGAAACGCAATTTTCCGAGATTTTCGGTTGAAATAACGTTTTCCATATTATAAATCAAGACAACTTTATCAACATCGAGCTTAGAAAAATACGTGGCAATATTATCGTTGTAGTTAAGATCAACCATTTCAATATTAAAATGAAGCGCGAGGAACGGAGCAACAGAATGACCAAACGAATCTTTTATTAAAAGAAGCGTTTCTCTTTCCTCGCCGTCCTTAGCTATGGTAGTATATTTGTTGCTTCCCGACAAAAATGACGAATATTTATCCTTCATTTCGAGGTATGATCTGTCATAAAAGCCGGCAAAATCGCCTTTTGTATAAGTAGTATCATGGATTTTTGTTATATATTTCGTTTCATCTTCGTTTTTGAGGTGGAAATATTCGATAGAATCACTTCCGACGAACTTAAATCCCGACATTGACCAAGTAGTTCCATAGAAGCTTTCACTCGCTTTTTCTATCTCAAAATCCTCGAGCGAATAATAATCCATTCCGAAGCTTTTCATTATCTCGACATAAGCATAATATGCGCCGAGTGTTGTCCAATGGTGGTCGGTGTTATAATAAACGTATTCACCGCTTTCATACATATCTCGATACATCTCAAGAAGCTCAACGTAGGTACTACCTTCAAGCTGTGTTTTCAAAATATCGTATGCGCTTTCGGTACGATAGGAAGGAAATAAAGCGGGGAGCGAGTTTTTCATAACGTCAAGTGAACGGGGCGGAAGCAATAATGCCGAATCGATCCCGTTTTTCGTCAATTCATCGCTGAACTGTTTTACTATTTTCCCGATAACGGTCATTTTTTCTTCGTTATAAAAGTCAACCTTACCGCCTTGTATCGGATACATATCACGAACGGCGACATTATTGTTTTTGCCAAGCACAACACCATTGTTTTCACGTTTCAAAAGTACCGTTTCCGCGATGCCCTTAGCACCGACGAACGTATCGCGAAACGGAAACTGGTCGGCAAAATAGTTATTTATTTCTTTTGAAAACTGACCTGATATAAATTTTTCCAAAGTAAACTCCGGCATAGTTTGGAGCACTCTGTTTTCTTGTTCCGAGAAGCTTTGGTCTTTTTGCACCCAAAACGCCACCGCGAAGAAAAAGATTATCAAAACGAACACTGCAAGAGTTACTATATTTTCTTTTTTTGCATTTTTCATCATTCCGCCTCCTTTTAGAATATAAAATATAAGAACGGGCTGAACGACGAGTCAACCATATATGCCGTACATATCAAAACAGAGAACGCGACGCCAACGGGAACAAGATATCTTGCGAACGCATATTTTTCCGTGAGATATTTATACACTTTTTTGGGAAGCGGCGTTGCGCCGACAACGCAAAGTGCCATCAACGGCAAGTATCTGAGCATATCATAGACGACGCCACTCGTTGCAAATCCATCGACTCCGACACCGAACATCGCCTTTAGCACACTCATACCCTCGTTCATATCGGGGAACGCGAAGATGAGCCAACCGATCAATATCAACGCAAGTGCATACAGGTGAGATACGAACGACGGCGCTTTTTTGAGCCATTTCAGCAAGAACAGCTTTTCAACCATCAATATAACGCCGAAATACGCGCCCCAGAGGATGTAATTCCAACTCGCGCCGTGCCAAAATCCTGTGACGAACCAAACTACAGCGATATTGAAGAACTGACGCGGAAGTCCTTTTCTGTTACCGCCAAGCGGGATATAAACATAATCCTTAAACCAAGTGGAAAGCGACATATGCCATCTTCTCCAGAAATCGGTTATGGATTTTGAAATATACGGATAATTGAAGTTTTCGAGGAATTCAAAGCCGAACATTCGACCGAGTCCTATTGCCATATCGGAATATCCCGAAAAATCAAAGTATATTTGGAAAGTATATGAGATAACTATAAGCCACGCGCCAAGCACTGTGTTTTCAAATTCAGCGATATCGCCGAGATATTTGAAAAATGCCGCCATTCCGTCTGCGAGGATAACTTTTTTCATTAGTCCGGCGGAGAAAGTTCTGACACCGTGCGCAAACTTATCGATGTTATGCTCTCTGTATGTAAGCTGATCATCAACATCTTTATACCTTACGATAGGACCTGCGATGAGCTGCGGGAACAACGTAACGTAAGCAGCAAACGGAACAACTCGCTTTTGTACGCTTCCGTCACCGCGATACACGTCGAAAGTATAGGACATTATTTGGAACGTATAGAACGATATGCCTATCGGCAAGGTGAATTTAAGCTCGTATATTTTACCAAGCAAGCCCTTATCCATAAGCGGAAGCGCTACAGCGGCGGCAATACCAAGCACACCTAAAGCGATGTTCCACGTTATCTTGGCTTGTTTTTTCAATCCCGAGAAGCACACGCTTGCAACGGCAATCATATCTATCACCAAGATGAACATCAACGCCATTGACCAATATGGTAAATTGATCTTTTCTATCGGAGAAAATCCGAAGTTCTCGGCGAAGAAATTATAATATTTAAAGAACAAAAGTGATGCGAGGTTAAGAAGCGACGAAATCGTCAAATATATTTTCGCTTTCGTCTTGTTTGTTTCTCTGTATTTTCCGACAAAATAACCGAAAATATATGCGGTCGCTATCGAAAACAGCATCAAAACTATGTATAGTGGTTCGCCCCAACCGTAGAAGGCAAGGCTGGTCACCAATAAAACAAGGTTGCGTAGCTTTTTCGGAACGATAAAGTAAACGAGAAGATTCACCGCCAGAAAAAGGAACATAAATATCAACGATGAAAATACCATATATTACCTCTGTTTATTTTTCTTCAAGTTGTTTGAGTTCGTCGTCAATAACCTCTTTTTTCTTCAAGTAGCCGACGACCTTTACGTCTTTCTTGGTAAACACCTTTACAGCGCCCGTCTTATCACCCATAACGGTTGCTTTTATTTTACCCGTGAGGAAGTTGCTTTCGATAACAACGCATTTTCCGGCGGGCGTTTCTATTATCGAATCGACTTTCGGGAAGGTTGCATACTCGCGTTCATATGTGTCATGTTCGTATCTGAGGCAGCACATCAATCTGCCGCAAGTACCCGATATTTACGAAGATGACAGCGAAAGGTTATGCTCCTTTGCCATCTTTATCGAAACTTGAACGAAATCGTTGAGGAACGATTTACAGCATATCGGTCTTCCGCAAACTCCGATACCGCCAATAAGCTTTGCCTCGTCGCGAACACCTATTTGACGAAGCTCGATCCTTGTGTGAAACACGGATGCGAGGTCTTTTACAAGGTCGCGGAAGTCAACTCTTCCGTCTGCTGTGAAATAGAATATAAGCTTAGCGTTATCAAACGTATATTCGACATCAATGAGCTGCATTTCAAGGTCATTTTGCTTTACCTTTTCAGCCCAGACAAGTTTGGCTTTTTCTTCGGCGAGTTTATTCTCGTCGTGGTGTTTTTTATCTTCTGCGGTCGCTATACGTTGAAGCGGCTTTAATGGTGAAAACAGCTCTCTTACCGGTATCATTTTATTTGCGATGGCAACAAATCCAAATTCAACACCTCTGACCGTTTCAACGATAACGTTATCGCCGTCAGCGACAACGAATCCGTTCGGTGCAAAATAATATATTTTTCCTGCGGGTTTGAAGCGAACACCGACTATTTCAGCCATTTCTTCCTTCGGCTCTTCGGGCAATATCACTTCAAATTCAGTTGTTTCCTTTATTTCATCCATACTTTCCTACCTCTCTACTTCGCACTCCACATCTCTTGCACAAGATGTGTTAATGCGGCATTCAAATTTACGTTTCTGTCTATTTTGTCTCGTACATCCTCCATGATACCGAGCCAACGAACTATTGCGTCCTTGGAACACAGACGGATATATTTTTTTATTTCTTCTTGCTCGAAGAAAAGCATTCCCGTTCTTGACGAGCACTTTTGAAGCAACAAATCACGAAGCCCCAAAATCATTTCATCAAAAAGGTCACAATATCCTTCTCGTTTATATTTCAATCCCAAAAGGGACGTCAAAAGCTCATATCTGTTTCCGTTCGGCAAGATAAGCGAATCAAAAAGCTTTATCGCTACGGAATGAAGATTCACGTTATCTTTTCCAAGCAATTCGATCGCTCTACCGATCTGACCGCCGCTTCGCTTTGCCGCGCTCTCAAGGGCATCCTCGTCAATTTTCGGGTATCCCTCTTTCAGATAATCAAATATATCGCTGTCGCTCATCGCATTTAGACGAATTGCTCTGCAACGCGAGCGTATCGTTGCGAGCAACGCCTCACGTTTTGACGTCAAAATGAAAAACGTTACGAAAGAAGGAGGCTCTTCGATCGTTTTCAACATTGCGTTTTGAACCTGATCGGTCAACAGTTCGCCATTTTTTATTATATATACCTTTCGGTTTCCTTCGTTAGGCAAAACTGTCGTATCACGTCTGAGACGACGCACCTCATCTACGGATATCGTCTTTTTATCCTTTGGAGGCTCTATATAGGCTATATCGGGGTGACCTCCGCTTTTTATCATCTTGCAATTCGAGCAAACACCGCAAGGCTTTTTTTCGCCCGTACAAACGAGAGCAGTTGCACAGAAGGATGCAAAATCTTCCTTCCCGCTTCCATCGGGGCCTTCAACTATATATGCGTGGACACTTCTGCCGTTTTGAAGTGCTTCGATAAATTCTCTTTTTTTCTCTTCGTTTAAGACCAACGCATTTGCCCCCTTATATATTTATGCCCATTATACACTAAATTTTGTCACAAATCAAGAACAAATTTTTATTACAGCACGTTTTACTTGAAAGAGCGCGTTATATATGTTATAATGTTCACGATATTTTGAAAAGAGGTCAAAAAAATGAAACCTATTATCGGGATCACCGTTGACATTGGTGACGATCGTTCGCTCGGAACACCGGGCGCATATATGACGGCTGTAGAAAGAGCAAATGGAATACCTATAATTATTCCCTACTGTGAGGGCGAAGACGTGTTGGATGGCATCATCGATCTATGCGACGGATTTCTTTTTTCCGGCGGAGCCGATATTGATCCGTCGCGCTATGGTGAAACTGCAGACCCGCTTTGCGGGAAGCCCGAACTTCTTCGCGATGAGCTTGAATTCCGTCTTTTTGAAAAGATAAAGAAATCAAAAAAGCCGTTACTCGCAATATGCCGCGGTTGTCAATTCGTCAACGTTGCTTTTGGTGGTACGTTGTTGCAGGATATTCCATCTCAACTTAGCACCGAGACCCATCACCGTCAGCTTGAGCCGAAATTTTCTCACTCACACTCGGTCAATATAAAAGAAAATTCGTTTCTCTTCGATATTGTGGGATGCTCAAAGATAAAAGCCAACAGTTTTCACCATCAAGCGATAAAGAGATTGGGAGACGAGCTCGAGGTAGTTGCTACCTCGGACGATGGAGTTATTGAAGCAATATATTATACAGGTGAGCAATACATACGCGGATATCAATGGCACCCCGAAAGAATTTGCGATATCGACGAATATCACCAACGTATATTTGACGACTTCGTCAAGAAATGCAAAATATAAGGTGTTAAACACAAAAATGGCGCACTTGTAAAGCAAGTGCGCCAAGCTTTTATATTAATGATTTATCGGCAAAATAAGCTCAAGATCCTCAAGCGTTGTTATTGCAACGTCGGTATAGAAGCGGTGCAATATGGTTTCATAATCATATCCGTAATTTTTCGCCATATCACTCGCGCCCTTTTGGCTGAGTCCGACTCCGTGGCTGTATCCTTTACCACTGACACGATAACCCGAGCTTGAAGTTAGCGAAACATCCTGTTTTCCGTTTTCAGTCAAAACGGTCGTTGAAGTTCCAAGTTTATAAGTTTTCTCCTCACCGCTTCCCGTTATTACCGATATCTCGTTCGCGGACGAGATTATTTCCTCTCCCTCTGACGTCATAACACCTATATTCGTTGAATATGGGTCAAGTGCGGTCAGGGTAAAGTTTGTGCTTGAAATATTCTTCGTCTGAGATTTTACAAGGCGGTGGATAAAATAGTACACACGGTCGCCTCTCGTTATCGTATAAGAGTTTCCGTCAACGTCGGTGAGTCTCAGCTTATAAACGTGGTCACTGTTTTCCTCAGTCTCGATTATCTCCATCGATTTAATTTTGCCAAGCGAATATATCGCTTTTTTCCACGATGTTGATGAATTAAAATCACTCGACTTCGTAACCTTATAAATATCGTCCAACGTTAACGTTGCGCCCCAAACGGGATAGCTTGATTCTTCGGGCACACGCACTGCTGTGCAATACGGCATTGACGTGCTTCCCCATTGAGCGCTCGCACTAACGGTCGAGCCACCCGACGAGCCAAAATAGATAGACTGGATGGTTTTTCCGTTTTCTTTTCCTTCACCGGTATATATCATAACTTGTCCCCGTGTCGCATCTACTGCGGCATCGGTGATTATTCGGTTCTTTTCGACCTCGCGGCGTGAGTTGCCGTAATATGCCTGACAGTCGGTCGTATTACATACATTAAATCCGATGTTTTTACCATGTCTTTCTTGTGTATAATCAGCCGTTGCAAGTGTTCTTACACATACGGAGAGAGCCTTCAAGGCTTCCATCGGATATGAAGCGCTCAACTCACACGGCAATACGCACTTACAATACAATTCAAAATCAAGTACGTTTATAAGCATCATCGTCTTGCTCGTCGATGAGGTGTGCATAAACTCCATAAATCCGTAGAAATCATAGTTTAGGTCGTCGCCACTTGGATATTTCACATAGCTCAACCCATCGTTTTTCGGTTGAAAAGCGAAATTTCCTTCAGCGGAGTTTTTATAGGTGGTTATCGTTTCACCGTCGCCGTTTGTGAGAGTTACTTTATAGTTTCCCGACGAGGTAACTTTTATTGTTTTTTCGCTTGTTTCACCTGTTTTGATAAATTCTTTTCCAATCGAATAACCGTATTCATATCCGTCGCTCTTTGTCGTGAACGTATAGCTTGACGATGCATCACTTCCGTAGCACAAGCCGACACGAATCTTTTGGTTGCTCGGTTCCTCTGCTGCCGCGCCTGCCGAAGACGTAAACAGCGTCAACACGAAAAAGGCGATCATACAGATGAGCACAAGCTGTTTTCTTCTCAATAAGCTCATTGCGCGTTCACCTGTGTTACGTTATACGTACCTCTGATCATTACGGTACAGTTTCCGCCGACAACGATCAATCTGCTTCCGCCCTCAAGGAGCAAATATGTATTTTCGTTCATGATCTCGCCGTCCTTTGGAACGTTGCCGAGTGTCATATTAGTTGCGCTTCCGAGATAGCTATCGAATGCGCTATATCCGTTTTTAACGACTACCTCGCATTGTGAAACTGCAGTTATAACGTCACCACGCTTGAAAGTGACTTTGCGGTATATGTGAGAATCGTCGTTTTGGAGCGCATTGGTAAGCTCGTCGAGGCTAGCATATCCAAACGCCGTGCAAAGCTGCTCAATGGCTTTACTTGCCGCAAATTCGATATTTGCTTCGTGGTCAACAGAGAGAGCATTTTTGAGCTCCTCTATGCTCGTATATCCAAGATCAGTCAAAAGCTTCGTTACCGCTTCTGTACCGATCTCATCTTTTTGTTCTTGTGTGATAAGCTTGCCTGCCTCGATATCGTTCTTCAGATCTTCTGCCGACTCATAGCCAAGTTTTTCAAAAAGGTTGTTTTGAACGAACGAGTTGATGGAGCTTTTATCGCTATCGCTCACGCCTGCATTGATAGCGTTTTTCATTTCCTTTATTGAATCATAGCCGAGCTTTTCAAGGAAATTGTTTTGAACGTATGAATTGATAGAGCTTCTGTCACTATCGCTGATGCCCGCCGTGATATCATTTTTTAACTTAGACCAGCTTGAATATCCGAGCTCGCTCAAAAAGCCGCTTTTTGCGTTCTCAACTATTGCTTTCGTATCTATCGACACGCCTGCCTTGATTGCATTTTTCAACTCGGAATAAGAGTTGTAGCCCATTTTATCAAGAAATTCGTCATCAAGCTGCGATTTCAACGTTGTGTTCAAATAACTCAACGTAACAAACGGGTCTGAGGTCGGATCGTATGCCGCCGCTACGGCTATTGACAAGGTCAACGCCACTATCAAAGCAACGCATATTGCGATGGTCCTTCCGTTTGCCTTTTCGGGATGGAAAAGCTTTACTTTTGCCCTTTTCTTCATTAACTTCATGGTTGATATAAGTCCTTTCGTTGAAAAGTTTAGGTAGATCTATTGGTTTCAACATCCATTGCCGCCTCTGCTTCGGCGACGAGTTTATTCAGACGATGGCTTAGTCCCGACTTGCTGATCGGCGGTTCGATCTTTTTTCGCAATTCGTCAAGCGTAATATCGGGATATTCAAGGCGCAATTTTGCGGTTTCTATCAATTCCGGCGATAACCGCGCCAATATTCCCTTTTCTGAAAGATATTTTATTGCATCAACTTGGTTTGATGCGGCAGCGGTTGCTTTTTTAATATTTGCATAATCAAAATTGCTTATTCTCGCTGCATATTGAAGCTGTTCTTTTGTTATTCGCGCTTGTATCATATCGAGCGAATATTTCATATCGCCCAAATACGTCAACATATCTTGGATAACGTCTCCCGATTTGCAATACAAGAGAGTTTTCGAGTTTCTCGTTGTCTTTTTCATCACGATCGCTTCGTCGGCAAGAAGCTCGAGCAATTCGGAAGCAAGCGGTTCTTCGATAACAAGCTCAAGGTGGTTTTCTCCCTTTGGATCGTTCATCGTTCCACATCCCACGAACACACCTCGCACAAATGCATTGAGGCATCCGTCGCATTTTGCGACACCGAACTTCAACCTGTCGCCCGTTTTTCCATATTCTTTTTCAAGAAGCTCAAGGCTATTGGGGATCAAGACACATTTTTTTGTTTTTTTCTCAAAATCAAAATGCACGTCAAAAAACTCACCGAAACGTTCTAAAATGTTTTTACCGATATCGGTCGATCCGAACATCATTTTTCCGTTTTTCATCGATGAAACGTAGACCCCATATAAAAATGAATTATGACAACATATATTTTTTTCTTTTATTTCGCACAAATGCTCTTTTAGATCAGTTGAATAGGACAAAATGCTCACCCTTTATTTATCTGTTTCGAAAAACTGTACTTCGCGTTCAAGCTCAACGCCGAATTCCTTCTTAACGTGACGTTGGATATATTCAGAGAGGCGTTTTACATCCTTGGCTGTGGCATCACCAACATTAATTATAAATCCTGCGTGAAGCTCTGACACCTGCGCACCTCCGATTCGATATCCCTTCAAGCCTGCGCCCTCTATCAACGCGCCTGCATAATACCCCTCGGGGCGTTTGAAGAAGCTTCCTGCACTCGGGTACGAGAGTGGCTGCTTTGTTTTGCGACTGTTCATATTCTTGTCCATCAATTCGCGAATTTCTTCTTCATCGCCTTCTTCAAAAATAAATCTTCCGCCGAGCACTATATATCCTTTTTTGAGAACGGTCGTATTTCTATATTCAAATTCCATTTCTGCTTTGGATAGCTCTTTTACCTCGCCATCCCCGGTAAGAACGGTTACGCCAATGATATGGTCGGAGATCGTTCCTCCGTATGCACCCGCATTCATCGCTATTCCGCCGCCAACTGTCCCGGGGATACCATAGAGACACTCAGCGCCTTTGAGCGAGTTGCGCGATGCAACTATTGCCAGCTTATTCATCGTTGCTCCGCAATCTGCGACTATTACGTTTCCATACACCAATACGTCAACGAGGTCAGTCGTCAAGATCAACGTTCCATCATATCCGCTATCAGGGAACACCACGTTCGAGCAATTTCCGAAAACTGCATATTTTTCACCTTTTTCTCTCAGCTCCTTAACAAAGCTGACAAGTTCTTCCCTCGTTTCGGGGAAGCATATTCTTTTTGCCGTTCCACCAATTCGGAACGAGCTATATTTTGCCATTGACTCATTTTCAAGAATTCTCATGTATTTTCCTCCCCTAATAATTTATGTTTCAAACATCGGTTTTATTTCTTCGGTAATATTATTTTTATTGCTGACGGAACGATCTCAACAAACGGATCCTTGCATTCGATTATCTCACCGTCGAGGTTTAGGTCGATCGGATCTTTTGAGATTATTTTTACGCTTTTGCATTTCGTCGCTGTGACAAGATCGATCCATCCCATATGCTCTCCTCTGCGGAAAAGTCCGACGAGCTTTACAAGTGTTGGGATAGAAACGGTCTTTATTCTTATCAATTCGATATTACCATCGTCAAATTCTGCGTTGGGCGCAGCATTGAAGCCACCGCCATACCATTTTCCGTTCGCCATTATTGTGAAAAGGTAATCGCCCTCCGCTTCGGGAACACTGACACCGTCGATCTCGTACGCATATCTGTTTCTTCTCGATGTGAACAAGCATTTTACAAGTGAGATATTGTATGCGGCAGAGCCCGACACTAACGGAAGCTTTTTATATTTCGCCATCCCTTTCGTCGTAGCGGCATCAAAACCGACCGACATAATATTTATACTCACTCTTCCGCAAGACTTTATCGCGTCGATAGGTTTCAATTCTCCGAATATCATTCGTTTCAAATTCAAGAAATCTTTTTCTTCATATTGGGGAAATGATTTTATAAAATCGTTGCCCGATCCGATCGGGATCACTCCTACAGCCGCATTCGTATATCCAAACACACCGTTGACGGTTTCATTCAAAGTGCCATCGCCGCCGCATGCATATACTCTGACAAAAAATTCTTTATTCGCTTCGAGGTATTTTTTCGTATATTCGGTCGCATCTTCCTTGCAGGTAGTTACATGGATATCACAGTCATTTATTCCAAGCTCATTCATTTCTTTTTTGATCAAGCCGATAAGCATAGTGCTTCTGTCACGCTTTCCTGCTGCGGGATTGATGATAAATAAGTACTTTTCTTTCGTCGTACTCACTTCCTTTTCAATGACATAC
>JAZRTU010000080.1:0-2199 GCA_045652185.1 Eubacteriales bacterium
ATATGGGGCTTTGCCCCATACCCCATTCAGGAAGCTTTTTAGAAAAAAGCTCCCTGAAAACCCGCAAAAATTATTAATTAACAATAAAAGAGCAAGATCTGAAGGATCCACCTTCTTCTTGCTCTTTTTTCTCAAATTTTACGTTATTATTGACTGAATGATCGAATTGATAATCAATATAACGATAAGTAGAATTATGCCTACTATAAATAGCAGTCCCAATATCAATATAGTATTTTCGACAAAGTTACCGACCTTCGGTGATTTTCTTTTTAATAGATATATAGGAAACAATATTAGAAGAACCGTTAATATTATCATCCAATCGTATAAAAAACCATACCAAAAGGAGTCGCCTTTAGTTACAGAAATAATGCCATGTCCTATAGATAGCGCAAGAAAAAACAATATTGTTTTTGCTACACCATATTTATCTGCAAATTTTTTTGGGTTGGGCAGAAACAACATAAACCATGGCCAATTACTATTCATTACCACAGTCAGATAATCTTTACATATATCGATGAATTTTTCGCCTGATCTTTCGGAATCGGTGAGTTTTTCCCAATATTCATTCGTATCGATCTCTTCAAATGAAGTATGCTCCTTTGATGCTTGGTTGAGCATTTTCAGAGATCCATTCAACTGCTCTATTTCGTTTTCCAAGCGTATTCTTGCATTTTCTACCGATTCTTTAAAATCAAGTTCTCCTTGATCGATCGATCTTATCTCCTCGACTGTAAAACCCATTTTTCGAAGAACTATTATTCTTTTTAGTGCTTCGACATCATCTTCCGTATAATCGCGATAGTTATTATCCTTTCGCTCGGGTGTGAAAAGACCTTGTTTTTCATAAAACCGGATATTCGAACGAGAGATTTTTAGCATTTCTTCAAGCTCTTTTATTCTCATTATCTTCACCTCCGTCTTTGTTATACACTATAAACAAGGTTTACAGTCAAGTGATTTTTTGTTTTTTTTCGGGAAATTATTTAGTTTTTAGCCAGACGGCTGTTTTATTGCCGATATCCCAGCGTTTGCCTGTTGAGGCATAGTCGGTTAGTGTGAGCTTAGTTCCGTCTGTTTGCGTCAGCTCGAGTGCGACGATATTCGGATATGGTGCGGTGGTGAGGGAATATTCCGTTACCGTTTCGTTTTCAAGTTTGAGGGAGACGGCGGTATCGGGACTTTTTCCAGTTCGATCGTCGAGTCCGAGCATCAATGCGCCTCTTCTCAATGCGAGGTGGTATTTTGCGTTCTCGTCCTCTTTATCATAGACGGGGACGATATAGTTCTCGCTCCAAACGACCTCGTTCATCAACACCTGCTCGCCGTATGGGATCGGGCGGGTGACTCTTATTGTCATATCAAGTTCAAGCTCAAGCTTATCGCCGTTTTGCCACTCTTTCGTGACGGTCATATAGCCGTCGTTTATCGTGAGCGGTGAGCCGTTGAGCTTTAGGGCTGTCTTTTCACTCCAGCTCGGGTTACGAAGCTTCAAGGTGAACTTTTTCGGTTCATTTACGTTTACCGTTACGTTCACTTTTCCGTCTATCAGGTAATTTCCGTTTATTTCGAGGCTACCAAAATCGGTTTTTATCGTTCCGTTTTCATAGATATTCAAGGTATAGCCGTTTTCATTAGATAAAAACTGCATTTTCGGGGCAAGTCCGATGCCTGCTGATGCGATACAAGCGCAACAGCCGTAATAGTGGTTATCGGGCATATACTGAAGTCCGCCGACACCGTTGCCGCGTGTTCCCGAGGTGAGTGGGCTATAGCTATCGAACGGGAGCGCTTCCTTCGTCCACGTCGGGTGGGTATTTGTTATTTGGGGCTCGATGACCTTTTCTATATTAAACGAGCCGAGATATGCGTTATAGAGCGAGGTTTCAAACGCATCGGCATATTTTACGTCGCCCGTCAACAGATGGACTTGGTAGAGAAATTTCATCAATGTTACCGTAACGCAAGTCTCCTGCATTTTCGCGCCGTTGGTGGTATTCGCTTGTCTTACGGTTGAATGGTCGAAAAGCTCGTGGGTACAGCCCGAGCAGCCTATAACGGTAAAATCGGTAGCAAGCACTTTATCGGCAAAGCAAACGACTGCATCTTTATATTTCTCAATACCCGTTACACGATAGTATTCCAAGAGCCCCTCGAAGCAAGACATCATTTCATATGCTTTCGTTACGGGGT
>JAZRTU010000081.1:0-4135 GCA_045652185.1 Eubacteriales bacterium
ACTGCGCAAAACCAAACAAAGAGTAAACGACAAAACGAGCACCGATACCGTCAAGCTGATATCTTTTAGAGCTGACTTTTTCATATCCACCTCCGACTTCTTCGATAATTTTTTATATTATATCATATTTATCGCAAAGAAACAGTATAGAACAGCAAAAAGCTGTAAAAACCGCGAAGGTTTTTACAGCTTTATATTATTCTTGACGGCTGCCCATCATTATTTCGGAAATAACGTCGAGCACCTTGTTGTGGCATCCGCCGCATCCGGTCGAACAATGTGTAACCTTTTGTACGTCCTCGAATGCCGCAAGTACGTCGGTGAATTTCGGAAGCGTATGTAGAGCGTCCTCGATATCGCCAAACGATACTTTTTTGCAATTGCAGATGATATAATTCTCTTTCATATCGTCACCCCATTATTCAGCTTCGCTGAACATATCCTTGCCGACTCCGCAGAGCGGGCATTCGAAATCCTCGGGGAGGTCTTCGAATTTCGTTCCGGGTTCGATTCCGTATTCGGGAGCGCCAAGTGCTTCATCATATTCCCATCCGCATGCGTCACAAACGTATTTTTTCATTGTTATATTTCCTTTCGATAATAAGTTAATTTAGAAGTTTGCTTTCCACAAGCCGTGGAGGTTGCAATATGCATATACTGCGATAGGTTCTTCGTCGCTGAGTGCAAACGTAGCAACGGGTGCTTCGTCGGGCGAAAGTGTTTTGCGTTGACCGCCCTTCGTTGTTTGGAGATAGATCCATTCGATGCTATGCTCTTTTGTCATCGGGTGCGCTACTTCGCCAACAGTGACCTTGATGAAGTTGCCCTTATCCTCATATACGGGGATGTGTTTTTCTTTGCTTGCTTCAACAACACCTGCTTCGAGTTTTGTCATCTTTTGACCGCAACAAACCATCGGCACGCCTGAATCGTTGATCACGCCAACGAGGTTTCCGCAATGTTCACATATAAAAAATTTTGTTTCTTTCATTTGATATTCCTCCAAAGTATGTTGATTAATATATAAAATTATTTTTATTCTATTCTTTCGAAATCACTTGCACCGTGCTTGCAAAGCGGGCAGATGAAGTCGTCGGGAAGCACCTCTTCGTCGTGTACGTATCCACATACCGTACATACCCATCCTTTTTTGCCATCCGTCTGAGGCTTTGGCTTCACTTTGTTTTGGTAGTAGGTGTAGGTCATCGTTTCTTTATCGTTGATAACTCTTGCTTCCGTTATCGAGCAGATGAACATTCCGTGTGTATCAAGGTCAACGTATTGCTCGACCTTCAAGGACATAAACGAGTTGATGTATCTCGGCAAGAACACGAGTCCGTTGTCGGAGCGTAATGGTTCGCAGTTCGCAAATTTATCAACGTTACGTCCGCTGACAAATCCGAAGTTTTCGAAAACGCTAAACGGTGCTTCTACCGTCAAGCAGTTGATGTTCATAATGCCTGTTTGTTTGATTATATGATGTGAGTAGTTGGCTTTGTTTATCGTAACGGCGAGGCGGTTCGGAGTGTTCGTAACCTGCGTTACGGTGTTAACGATAAGTCCGTTGTCTTTTCTGCCGTCGTTCGACGTTACAACGTAGAGACCGTATCCGATGTTGAATAGCGCAGTGAGGTCGTTTTTGTTCGCTTTCTCGCCTTGGCGTGCAATATAATCACGGCTTAATTCCTCGGCGAGTTTATCGAGCTCTGCACTGCTGTCGGAATTGAGCGAGGAGAGGATCTTAACAGTGGTGTCTGTATAGGAGATATTTTTGCTACCCTCAAGCATCGATCTCATAACCTTTGCCGCCATCGGCGCCCAGCTTCCGTTTTCGATCAGCGCAACAGTACGGTTTTGGAAGTTTCTCGCTGTGAGATGGTCTATATATTCTCGCATGAACGGGAAGATGTCGGCGTTATATGTTGTCGTCGCCAAAACGAGCTTTCCGTATTTAAACGCATCTGCGACTGCTTCTGCCATATCGCATCTTGCAAGGTCGTGTGTTATTACCGACGGGCATCCGTTCGCTTTCAAGGTTTCGGCAAGCTTGAGAACTGCTTTTTTTGTATTGCCGTATACGGATGTATATGCGATAACAACGCCGTCTTCCTCGGGTTGATAGCTTGACCAAGTGTTGTAGAGTCCGAGGTAGTAGCCGAGGTTTTCGGTGAGCACGGGACCGTGGAGCGGGCATATCTTTTCGATATCGAGTGTTGCTGCTTTTTTGAGGAGCGCTTGTACTTGCGCACCGTATTTTCCGACGATTCCGATGAAGTATCTTCTCGCTTCGTCGATCCAAGGCTCGTTGGCATCGGTAGTTCCGAATTTTCCGAATCCGTCAGCGGAGAAAAGCACCTTGTCAAAACTGTCGTAAGTTACGATAACCTCGGGCCAATGCACCATCGGTGCTGTCACGAACGTCAATTCGTGGCGTCCAAGTGAAAGCTTGTCGCCTTCGCCAACAACGATACGTCTGTCGGAAAAATCGTCGCCGAAGAAGTTTTTCATCATCGCAAACGCCTTTGCGGAAGATACGATCGTCGCGCTCGGGTATGCTTTTAAGAAATTATATATATTAGCGGAGTGGTCGGGTTCCATGTGCTGCACGATGAGATAGTCGGGCAAACGTGCGCCGATTGTATTTTGGATGTTGTCGAGCCATTCGTGGGTGAATGCCGCATCAACGGTGTCCATTATCGCGATCTTTTCGTCGATTATCGCATAGGAATTATATGCCATTCCGTTTTTCACCTTGTATTGACCTTCAAACAGGTCTATTTTGCGGTCGTTTACACCAATATATTTTATATCGTTCGTTATTTTCATTTGAGCACCTCTTTCTTCACTTATATTATATCATATTCATTGTTTTTTCAACCCTTTTTTAACTAAGAATATGTCCGTCTGTAGAAATAGTTATTATTTGCCAAGGAATGAATTTCCCGCTTGCCATCAGAGCGCGTTTTGCTGCCATCTCAAGTCCGCCGCAGCATGGGACCTCCATTCTGACCACCTTAACACTTTTTATATCGTTATTTGTTATTATTGCCGTGAGCTTTTCGGTATAGTCAACCATATCGAGTTTTGGGCAACCGATCAGCGTTATGTGATTTCTCATAAAATCTTCGTGAAAGCTTCCATAGGCGAATGCGGAACAATCAGCCGCGATGAGTAGGTTTGCACCGTCGAAGTATGGTGCGCCGACGGGCACGAGCTTTATTTGGCAAGGCCATTGTGACAGTCGGCTTATTGGTTGGAATGTCGGGTCTTCGCGTTTGAGCGGTTTTTGCGTGTGGGAGATACCTTCGCGTTTCGCTTTTGCGGCAAGGACGGCTTTCTCATCGTATTGAGCCGCTTCGCGCTCTTCGAACGAGATCGCGTTTGTCGGGCACGCGGGGAGGCAGTCGCCTAGTCCGTCACAATAGTCTTCGCGTGCAAGAACAGCTTTACCACCGATCATCTCTATTGCGCCCTCGTGACAAGCTTTTGCGCACAGACCGCATCCGTTGCATTTTTCTTCATCTATTCTAATTATTTTTCTTGTCATCTTTTCGTTACCTCCTTGCTTTTGTGAGCTTATTATAGTATAATCAAGAAAGAAAGTATGTTGAATTTTCAACAAAATCAGGGTGGATTTCAAAAAAATGAAAAAATATTTAGATATTTTACGCGAATGTACGTTGTTTTATGATATTGGTGACGATGATCTCGATCGGATGCTTCATTGTCTTGGCGCTCGGATAGTCAGCTTTGACAAAAAATATACGATCCTTGCTGAGGGGAGCGCATCAAAATATGTCGCTGTGTTGTTGTCGGGTGAGGCTCAGATATGTCAGAACGATTATTACGGTAACAGAAGTATTCTCGGAAACGTTTCTGTCGGCGAGGTGTTTGGTGAGGCTTTTGCGTGTGCCGAGGTCAGCGTGATCCCCGTGACGATAACGGCACTTGAGGTATGCGAGGTGATGTTTATAGATTGCTCGCATATACTTCATACCTGCTCGAACAATTGCGAATTTCACCAACGGCTGATTTTCAATTTGATGAAAGGGCTTGCTTTGAAATCACTTGCGTTTTACGAGCGGCTTGAGATAACATCAAAACGCACGACGAGGGAAGTCGGAGGCCAAGCGGT